>JAAZKK010000060.1 GCA_012799825.1 Clostridiaceae bacterium
ACAGCGTGAAAAAGACATTCCAGTTCTTCGAACACCAGAGGATGGAAAATATTATTTTAACCAATTTTACATCCATCCCGCGTTTGACAGAATACTTGGAAAGGGAGTACCTAGAGAGAAAGTTGGAGTCTTCTTTGTCAAAGAGTTTGAAGAGGAAATGGTTAATGTTATGTCCGGTGAACCAATCGGCGGCGATAAGCTAGTTGGTTTTTACATCAGCTGTAAGCTAAACCACGCCGACGTTGACCAACCGTTTATCAGACTATTAACTGATTCGAGTATCACTTTTATGAGTGGTGATTGCACGCAACTTGTCCAAAAAGATTACATCCGCTCCAAAGTTGAGGGCTGGGTAGATTTACCACAACAACCGTAATGCCTACATCAGAAAGGGAGGGGGTGTCTTAAAACACTTAACAAAGTGATTGAGGCACCCTCTTTCATGTTGAGAGTCATAAGAGCAGCTAGTATCAGTAGCTAGCTGGTTCACGGTCTCACCGAACGGTTTACGGGTGTGTTTAACGCAGAATTTTCACAGCTATACTGTGATGGTGGCAACGATCGTTCGTTAAAGCTATACTATTACAGCGTGTGTCTTTTATAGATCACATGCTCAATTTATGATCACGAGATCACCATGACCACTACAGGAGGTAGGTAAAACAAATGGAAAAAAAGAGAATTGTCGTCGCGCTGGGCGGAAACGCTCTAGGCCAAACAGCGATTGAACAGCGTGCTATCGTGCGTGAAAGCGCCAAACCGATCGTTGACCTGATCGAACAGGGGCACGAAGTCGTCATTACACACGGCAACGGCCCTCAGGTCGGTATCATTAAGCTCGCATTCGATTCGAGTGATCTTCCGGAGATGCCATTCCCGGAATGCGGCGCAATGAGCCAAGGGTATATCGGCTATAATCTTCAGCAAGCAGTGCGCGATGAGCTGAACGCGCGCGGCATTTTCCGTCCTGTCGTCTCCTTGGTCACGCAGTCGATCGTCGATAAGAATGATCCTGCTTTTGAGAATCCGACGAAGCCGGTTGGTCTTTTCTACTCCAAAGAAGAGGCAGATAAAATCGCCGTTGAAACAGGATGGGTTTTTATGGAGGACGCGGGTCGCGGTTATCGCCGTGTTGTGCCGTCCCCGAGGCCCCAAGAAATCGTAGAAGGCGACGTCATTCCGCCCCTGCTCGAGGCGGGTGTCATCGTCATCAATGCCGGAGGCGGCGGGATTCCCGTGTTGCGCGAAGGTGATCAGCTCGTCGGTGTCGATGCTGTGATTGACAAAGACTTTGGCGCACTTTGTGAAGCCGATCAGCTTGACGCCGATTTTCTCGTGATTCTAACGGAAGTGGAGAAGGTCGCGATCAATTTCAATAAACCGAACATGAAATGGCTCGACAACTGCACTGTCGATGAGATGAAACAATACATGAAAGAAGGCCATTTCTCGGCTGGTTCCATGTTGCCGAAAGTAGAGGCGTGTATAGCCTTTGCGGAGAAAGACCCGAAGCGCACCTCGCTCATCACTTCGCTGGAAAAAGCGGGGGACGGCATCAAGGGGTTGACGGGAACGCAAATCCGACTGTAAAAGAACCGAAAACACTCAAGTGCCGCCTCACCTCGAGCCGGCACTTTTTTTGTAGGAAACAAGGCGCAATTATCTTGGAAATCGTCCGTTGGCGCTCGATCTCATGAACTATCGATGCGCATGAAATAGGAATTCTCGATCAGCACGGATATGAAAATGCCGGTGCTTGTTGTCTTGATGAAAAGGGGAGAGGATGGAAGATATTCGTGTTGCCCTGTGGGGCTTTGGCGCGATGGGAAGCGGGATCGGGCACATGATCGCATCCAAAAAAGGTCTTCGATTGACCGGAGTCTGCGATGTGAGCGATCAGCTCATCGGAAAAGAAGTCTATCGGCATTTGGGAATCGAACGAGGCGAAAGAGAGCCTCTGATCATCACCGACCGGATAGAAGACGTGATTTGCAAGGATCGTTGCGATATCGCGATCCTTTCAACCGATTCTTTCGTCGCCGCGCAGTTCGATAAAATCATGTTTTGCCTCGATCGCGGTGTTCCGGTGATTTCGACGGCGGAAGAGATGGCCTGGCCGTGGGCACAACACCCGGATCTTGCCGATATGATCGATGACAAAGCGAAAACACGCGGGATTGCGGTGCTCGGTACTGGCATCAACCCCGGTTTTGTCCTCGATTATTTGATTCTTGCTTTAACCGGCACCTGCCGTGACGTGCGCTCGATCGAGGCGCGACGCGTGAATGATTTGTCACCCTTCGGTCGTGCCGTGATGGAAGAGCAAGGCGTCGGACTCACGGAAATTGTTTTTCAAGAAAAAATGGCGCGAGGCGAACTCGCGGGGCATGTCGGCTTTCCTGAATCGATCGGAATGATCGCGTCCGGTATGGGCGTTCAAATAGATGACATCGAGCAGACTCGCGAGGCCATCTATACGTCGGTTGATCGAAAAGCTCCGCACGGCGAGGCGAGGGCCGGAGAAGTGGCCGGTATCCGCCAGCAGGCGATCGGGCGCACGGCAGACGGCAGCGCTTTCATTCATCTCGATCATCCTCAGCAGATTTTGCCGGAAAAAGAAGGCGAAAAGACAGGTGACTATTTGACGATTCACGCAGACGGGTATGATCTTAACGTGTCCATCGCGCCTGAAATACCGGGTGGTGTCGGTACGATCGCGATGGTGGTCAATATGATTCCTCACGTCCTCAAGGCGAAGCCCGGTTTGCGGTCTATGCTCGATCTTCCCGTGCCTCGAGCGATTCTGGGAAGTTACGCGGATGAGCTCACGCGCGATGAAAAGAAGCGGAGAAATAAAGGCGACGAAGTGATCGTTTCGGAAGTGATCATGCCTTCAGGAAAGCGTGCTCCCCAAGTGCCGGACGACACGAAGAGTGTTCCGCTGATCGCGTTCACGAAGGGCTATTTGCTGGAGGATCACGCGGAAGTGGGTGACGAGGTAAGAGTCAAAACGTTAGCAGGCCGCACGATCCGCGGGACGCTGACTGCGCGACCAGTCGCTCCTCAGTATGATTATGGCGATGTCTCGCCGGAATTGCGTGCAGTGCACCAACAGGTGCGCGAGATCCTGTTCGGAGGTGAAAAACATGACTGATTATACCTACGAAGCTGTCATGTCGCGGAAGAACGACATCATGCGAACATCGCTCGCATTGGATTTTTCTCAGTACGAAAAAAGCGGCGTGGCGTTTGACTACGACGCGATGATGGCAGATGTCGGTCTTTCCATCGAAGAGGTTGTCTCGATTCAGCGCGATCTCGGTGTCGGCGACACGCCGCTTCTTGAACTTCGCAACATCACCGCGCTGGCAAGAAAACTTGCAAAACCGGGATTTGGCGCCCGCATTTTGATTAAAGATGAAGCCTGTAATCCGTCAGGCAGTTTCAAGGCGCGCCGCGCGGCGTTGTCCTGCTACGATGCGAAGCGGAAGGGATATAAAGGTGTCATCGCCGCGACATCGGGCAATTATGGAGCAGCCGTCGCCAGTATGGCCGCACGTCTCGGATTGAAGTGCATTGTCATTCAGGAGTGTTATGACAGCCGTTTTGTCGGGCAGCCTGAAATATTGGAAAAGCAGCGTAAATGTGAGGCGTTCGGTGCTGAAGTAATTCAGCTCACCGTCGGACCGGAGCTCTTTTATTACACGCTCCGTCTCTTAGAGGAAACGGGCTTTTACAACGCTTCTTTGTACACGCCGTCAGCCATTACCGGCATCGAAACGCTGGGTTATGAGCTCGTTTTGCAATGCAAAGAACGCTACGAGCGCGCGCCGGATTGGGTGCTTGCAACACACGCTGGAGGCGGTAATCTGACCGGAACTGCCCGAGGCATCATAAAGGCAGGATGTCCGGACGTCAAGATAGCTGCGGTGAGCGTCGATCTGTCCGGTCTTTCGATGGCGTCGGACGGCGATTTTAACAGAAAATCATTTACGACCGGCCACACGGGGTTCGGTATTCCATTCGCGACGCTGCCGGATCGAAGCGACGTACCGCGGAACGCGGCGCGCTCGTTACGCTATATGGATCGCTATCTGCTCGTCAAACAGGGCGAAGTATTTTACACGACGGAGATGCTCGCATCGTTGGAGGGACTTGAGCGCGGTCCGGCGGGGAACACATCACTTGCCGGAGCTTTTGCTATGGCGCGTGAACTTCCTGAGGATGCTATGATCGTCGTTCAGGAGACGGAATATACGGGAGCCGGCAAACATCCGATGCCGCAACTTACCTTTGCAAAGCGAAACGGCATCGACGTCATCGTTGGAGACCCTGACGATGAAGTGCCGGGAGAATCAATTGTCATTCCGGCGCATCCTAGCATGTTCCGCGTTCGCGATGTCGACCTGACGCGTCTTCGTCGTTCCGCGCTGCGCAATATCGCAGGTGATCGACGTATGTTCTCGGATAACGAAATCGCCTACATGGCCGCCGAAGTCAATCTTAGCGTCAAAGAAACAGAAGCTCTTCTGGAAACGCTCCAATAGTCCATAAGGCTGCGCCTTAATATGCGAGTTAATTAACAATAAAAATTAAGAGGCGAGAAGATTCTCAACATGAGTACGATCCAAAGCCAGTTGAACATCAATAAAAATCAAGAAGAGTGGAGACGATCGGCATGAGTGCGACCCCGGAACGGACATCATCCTTTGAAAATCGGCACAAACACCTCGTAACGCTATCGGATGAGGCGCTTTTTCAATATTTCTGGCAGCTTGCAGAAAAGATCGTCGATCCTCTTATCGAGCTTGGCAGATATTACACGACGCCGTCCATCGAGCGCAGCGTGCTGCTCAGGATGGGGTTTTCAAGTATTGAGGCCAAAGAGATCGTCGATCAGGTGATGGCGTGCGATCTGATGTCGCACGGAGCGGGTCATGTCGTCTGGAAACTGGCCTGCGCAAAAGATCTTACTTTGCAAGAGGCAGGAGAAGCGCTTGCAAAAGGTGAGCTTGCAAATGATGCGATCGCGTTGATGAAGATGAAGGAAGAGGGGATACCCGCGACATCGCCGGTGGCGGCATGTCGTTTGCCAAAAAAAGAGGTCGTCCCCGCACGCGAAACGACCATTTCACTCGATCCGGATGAACGCCTCGACATCCGCGCTATTTTGGACGGACTCTCGGATTATCATTCGCCTCGCCGCCCGTGGCATTGGCGGAAAGGGCGAGGTGTGCCGCGTCGGATCGGAGATTTTGAATACCGTGAAACGTCCGAACCGCTGGAGCGCTCGGTGCCGCTCCCGGGAAGCCGCGGTTTCGGATCAATCGATCCGCAGCCCGATTGTGTGATTACGACGGAGATCGCGTCAGGCCGTTTTGAAGACGATATCCGACGGATGCGTATGGCGGCTTGGAACGGTGCTGATCACATCATGGTGATTCGTACGGCAGGTCAGTCGCATATCGATTCACTCATCGAAGGCACGACACAAGGAATCGGAGGGGTTCCTGTGACACGGAAGCAGTGCCGTGCGACGCGGCGTGCGCTCGATCTCATTGAAGACGAGGTTGGCCGTCCGATCAATTATCACTCCTACGTATCCGGTGTGGCCGGCCCCGAGATCGCAGTCATGTTTTTTGAAGAGGGCGTTTCCGGTGTCCATCAAGATCCGCAGTACAACGTGCTTTACCGCAACATCAACATGAAGCGCAGTTTTGTAGATGCGTGCGAGAGCAAGGCGATCATCGCTGCTGGCGGCATGCTTCAGATCGACGGCGCGCACAATGCGAATGCCACCGCCATGGACGCGTGGAAAGTTATGCCCGAGCTTATGGTGCAACACGCCATCAACACGATGTTTTCAGTCAAATGCGGCATCGATAAAGAGAACATCGCGCTCTCCAGCGTGCCGCCGACTGCACCGCCGGCTCCCTGCATGCGACTCGATTTGCCATATGCCGTGGCGCTTCGCGACCTGTTTCGCGAATACAAAATCCGCGCGCAGCAGAATACGAAATATATGGAATCTGAGACGCGTGAAGCGACGGTGACACATACTCTGAATATGATGATTTCCAGATTGACGTCAGCCGATATCCAATCGACCATTACCCCGGACGAGGGGCGCAACGTGCCATGGCATTACTTCAACATCAATGCCGTCAACACGGCGCGACAGGCGCTTACCGGTATGGATGGTCTTCGTGACATGGTCGATGTGAAACGCGACGGCCCGTTGGGCGAACAGGCGCGTGAACTGAAGGAGCGCGCCATCCTTTTTATGGAAGAAATGATCGATGTCGGCGGCTATTTTGATGCTGTGGAAAAAGGATTTTTTGTGGACAGCGGCCAATATCCCGATCGCAAGGGAGACGGGATCAGCCGTGATCCGGATGGAGGAGTCGGAAACGGGACATTGTACCGCCGCGCAGACGATTATTTTGCGCCGGTCTCCGTGCACTTCGGCGTCAATCATGTGCCTTCTGTTTTTCGACAAGCGTCGGACGCGATCGGCGGCGATACGTTCGAAGATCCTGCGAAAATTGTTTTCATCGATGAGCTCGATCCGGACGACAACGTGAACCGCCGCATTGAAGATAAGCAAAAGTATTTTGACCACCCGAACATCGTTCGCCCTGAAGTCGAATTTCTGGCAGACGGCGTCATCGTACTGACAATGTTTTTCCCGTGTGAACTTCGCCATGCGGAAGCGGCCGCGTTGGCGCTTGGTGAGAAACTGAACCTTGTCGATTGCGAAATCATCCACAGTCAGGTGATGCATCCGGCAGAAGGAACGTACATCGAAATGAAGGGGAGAGTGGACTTTGACATCGACCTCAATAACCTTGATATTCCCGACGTGCCGGATACGCTGACGGAGCAGGAGATCCGCGATGAGATTCACGAGCGCCCGATGACGGTGGTGGCAGCGACGATCGGCGAAGATGAACACTCGGTCGGATTGAAGGAAATTCTTGATATCAAGCACGGCGGCATCGAAAGTTTCGGGATCCGTTATTACTATCTCGGAACGTCCTGTCCCGTCGACAAACTCGTGGATGCCGCGGTGGAGACCGATGCCGACGCGATCCTCGCGTCGACGATCATTTCGCACAACAATATTCATTATCAGAATATGAGACGCCTGGCGGATGCGTGCGTCGAGAAAGGCCTTCGCGAACGGCTGATCCTTGTCGGCGGCGGGACTCAGGTAAACCATGAACTTGCTGTAGAGGCAGGCATGGACGCCGGATTCGGGCGCGGCTCACGCGGGATCGACGTCGCAAGTTTTCTTGTAAAACAGCGTCGTAAGCGATGGGCAGATACTCAAGACGGACAAGCCTATGAAGATTGATCTTCTCTGTGCGGAAATCGGGAGTACGACGACGGTCGTCAATGCATTCGACGATCTGGACGGCAAAAAGCCTGTTTTCTTAGGTCAGGGCGTGGCGGCGACGACGGTTGAAGATGGCGATGTCACGATCGGTCTTCGGAGGGCTGAGGAAGAACTGCGATTGCGACTGGAGGCCGATGCGCTGGAAGTGGCCGACGTGTTGGCGACAAGTTCGGCAGCCGGCGGTCTTACAATGACGGTGCACGGCCTTGTTCCCGACATGACGGTGCGGGCCGCCCGCGAGGCGGCGCTCGGATCCGGTGCGGTGATCCGCGCCGTGACAGCAGGCAAATTGCGCCCGTCCGACATTGAGCGTTGCCGCGCGGTGAAACCGCGCATTGTCATGGTGTCAGGCGGTGTCGACCACGGAGAACGCACGACGGCGCTTTTTAATTTCGAGGCGCTTGCTAAAGCGCTGCCTGATGTGCCGATTCTTTACGCAGGCAATATTGACAACCATGACGACATTCGTCGCCTTGCCGATCGCTTCGGCACGCCGCTTTATGTGACGGAAAATGTATACCCGACATTGGATGAGCTCAACGTGGCGCCGGCAAGAGAGGTCATTCAGTCAGTGTTTGAGTCGCATATTGTGGAAGCGCCAGGCATGGCGCACATCCGCGACATGGTGACGGGGGCCATCATGCCGACGCCGGGGGCGGTGATGGCCATGGCGGAGCACCTTTATGACGAGTTGGGCGATCTTCTCGTTTTAGATGTCGGAGGCGCCACGACCGATGTCCATTCGGTGACGTGGGGAAGCGAACGATTCCGGCCTCTGATGACGTCTCCGGAACCGTTTTCAAAGCGCAGCGTCGAAGGAGATCTCGGTGTTTTTCTGAATCGATCACAGGTGATTGAAACGATGACATATCAGGAGCGTGTTGCGCTTTCTTCGACCTACGAGAAAGATCTCATGTGCATACCGGACGTGCCGCGGAATGAAGAAGAGACACAGCTTATCTTGCCGCTCGTCTACGCATGCGCCCGTGAAGCGCTCAATCGACACACTGGCAGGATTGTAGAACACTATACGCCGAGAGGTCGCATCCACACGGTGCGAGGTCGCGATCTCAGCGCTGTGGAGACCGTCTTGGCAACGGGCGGAGCGCTGACGCGCCTTCCGACGGCGATGGCGATGCTGCGCCGCCTGATCGATGAAGCTCCTTCGGAAAAACTCTACCCGACGTCTTCTGCAGGTGTTATGATAGATCATAACTACATCATGGCTTCTTGCGGAGTCATGACACGAGCGTATCCCGAAGCGGCGATGCAGCTTATGCGGGCGTCATTGTCGTCTCGTTTATTAGATTAATAAGGAGTGCAAACATGTCTTTTCCAGAACTTGTTATTGACCGCAACAAGCTTGTTCACAATGTCCGGACGCTGATGACGTTGGGCGAACAGTACGGCATCCAAATCCATTTCATCACGAAAGCGCTGTGTGCGTGGCGTCCGATGCTTGAGGTGATGCACGAAGCGGGATGTGAGTATTTCGGTGATTCGCGCGTGGAAAATCTTGCGAAGATCAACGACATCGGTCTTTCACACATGCTCGTTCGCATTCCGATGATGTCGGAAGTAAAAAATGTGGTGCGGTATGCCGATCTGAGTCTCAATTCTGATCTCGGTGTCATCGCGGCGCTCTCCGATGCTGCGATGGCGATCGATGCAAAACACGGTGTTATCCTGATGGTCGAAATGGGAGATCTTCGCGAAGGATTCATGCTCGACGAGATGATGGATGTTGTCGGTCAAGTCATACAATTGCCCGGCGTCTGGCTCGCCGGCATCGGCGCCAATTTCAACTGTTACGGCGGCATCATTCCGGAACCTTTACAGCTCACGAAGCTTGTGAATTTAGCGCAGTCCATCCGCAGCCAATTTTCCGTTCGTCTTCCCATCGTATCAGGGGGCAACTCAGGCTCGTTATACATGTTGATCGACGGCACGATACCTGAAGGCATCAATCATCTTCGCGTTGGTGAAGCGTTTCTGATCGGACGCGAAACTTCTTACGGCAAAGGTGTGCCCGGACTTTACGAGGATGTGTTTACACTCAGAGCGGAAGTCGTTGAATTGAGGCGAAAACCATCGGTGCCCCGCGGCATCATCGGCGCCAATGCGTTCAATGTCATCCCCGAATTTGAAGATTATGGGAATATCTGGCGCGCCATTCTCGCCGTCGGCGATCAAGACGTACCTTGTGAGCGCCTCTTCATCCGCGACAGCAACATCCGTTATCTCGGCGCTTCGAGCGACCATTTGCTGCTCGATGTTACACACGCGGTGCGCGATATCGGAGTTGGTGATATCCTTGACTTTTCGCTGGATTACCGTTCGCTATTGCACGCGGCGACGTCACCATACGTCACGAAGCGATTTGTTTAACGACCGACGAAACATCAAACAAGGAGATCCTCTAAACAGAAAACATGTCTACTGTGGAAAAAACGAACCCCCGCGAAACAAAAAGAGCATGGGCTGAAATTTCTAAACAGGCGCTTTTAAATAATCTTCAAGTGATTGTGAAACGATCGAAAAAAGCCATCGATCAGATCGTCGCCGTCGTCAAGGCGAACGCGTATGGGCACGGCATGAATCTTGTCGCCCCATTTCTTGAAAAAGCCGGCGTCAAAATCTTTACGGTGGCCACGATCGATGAGGCGATGGCTCTTCGCGCGTGCTGCCCTGATGCGTCCATTCTGATCCTCGGAACGACGGATCATTGTTTTGCGCACGATCTTAAAAAATATGACCTCATGCAGACGGTCGTTTCCGACGACGATATTCTAGGTTTTGCGATCGCGTCGGAAAAAGCGGGCGGCCCGCCATTAGCTATTCATTTGAAGCTTGATACCGGATTATCGCGATTGGGTTTTCCGACAGAGCTTGACCATCAGGCGAGTACTGCGGAGGCGATGGTGAGGGCGACGACATTTGATTCGCTCGATGTGCGCGGTGTATACACACATTTTGCTTCATCCGGCGAAAATCCGGATTATACCGCCAAACAGCGCCGCCTGTTTAACGAGACGCTGTCACGAGCGGAGGCGCTCGGTTTTCCGCACGTTGCTCATCACATCTCTAACAGCAGCGCGATTTTAGTACCGCCTGATGACAGTGACGATTACGTGCGCCCCGGGCTCGCCCTTTACGGCGGTAAACTCCGTTCCATGTCGGACACGGATTGCGGTCTTCTTCCGGTGATGACAGTGAAAGCTCGCATTGAACAAATTCGCGACATCGAAAAAGGCGCGCGAGTTAGCTACGGCGGCACGTGGACCGCCCCAAAACCTACGCGCCTAGCCGTCGTCGCTATGGGCTATGCCGACGGACTTCCTCGTGCTTTGTCCAATCAAGGAAGTCTGCTTTATCGCGGTCACGACTGCCCCATTCGCGGAGCGGTCTGCATGGACCACTGCATCGTCGATGTCACAGGCCTTTCGGACATTAAACCGGGCGAGACCATGATGTTCTTCGGGAAGGATTCCTTCACACAACGTGCCGCAAGCGACGTCGCGCGCCTATGTGGAACGATCGATTATGAGCTGTTTTGCGGTATTTCCGAGCGCGTTCCGAGGCTCCTTGTACCTTGACACAACGCTATAGTTTTTGCGTCTTGCGCGACTGTCTGACAGCTTGTTTTCTGATAGAATATCAAACAATGAATAATTATAAGGTCTTTTAGTATCATTAGAGCCGTTATTTGAGAACAAAGAGAGACAGACGATCAAGAGGGGGGCAGATCGTCTGTCAAATGGAGAAGTAAAAATGTATTTTTACTTATTCAGTGAACAAATTCTATCACCATAAAACAAGCGTGTCAAGCTATTATATATTTATATCAAAATTGCTTAGCAGAATATGAGCTATTTGTCAAATGCAATTGAGGAGCAAAATATGTCAGATGTAAATGAAACCATTTTAGAAGAAATTTATGCTGTTGTATTAGATCGGGCACGCCATCCCGTTCCCGGATCATACACGAATTATTTACTGGACCGGGGGCTCGACAAAATTGTCCAGAAATTCGGTGAGCAGGCGGTGCAGATGATTATCGCTGCAAAGAACGGGCATACATCCGACATCGTCAGCGAAAGCGCAGATCTGATCTACCACTTGATTGTGCTCTTTGCGGTCACCGGTATTCCTCTCGAAGACCTTTTGGCAGAACTTAGACAACGTCGCACCCACACGGAGTCGTATTAATCCGACGAAGCTGTTCACGCTATTACAGCGGTGATCTTTATAAGGCTTCGAGATGACGCTCTCAAGTAGAGGCGGGTTCAGTCTTACGAATGTCGCTACGCGATCCATCGAATCGCTGATCCTCCCCTTGATCAAGCGGTGAGATGGAGCGGCAACGCGACGCGCGAAGAGCGTTCAATACAGAAAGTACCATCACGCCGGTGTCAGCGAAGATCGCCGCCCACAGGGCAGATAGCCCAAGCGCGCTCAGCACTAAAAGCGATATTTTAATAAGCAGAATAAAAACGACATTCTGTCGCACGATGCGCACCGTTTTGCGCGCGATGGCCACGGCATCCGGGATGCGGTTCAGTTCATCAGTCATGACAACGACATCGGCCGCTTCAATAGCGGCATCCGTACCGAGTCCGCCCATCGCGATTCCGACATCGGCTAAGCGCAAAGCCGGCGCGTCGTTGATCCCGTCACCTACGAAAACAGTTTTACCTTTTGAGGCATTGCGCTCGTCGTCAAGATGCTTCAATTTATCTTCCGGCATCATGGCGCCGAATGCCGCGTCTGCGCCGAGCCGACGCCCGGTCTCCAAGGTCACGTCATGCGTGTCACCGGAGAAAATGGCAATTCTCGCAACACCGAGTTCACGCAACCTTTGTACAGCTTCTTTCGCCGTTTTACGCAATGTGTCCTCGACGTAGAAGGTGCCGATCCAGATTTTGTTAAGCGCGACGTGTACAAGTGTCGCGCCTACGGTCGAATCCTGATCCTCAGGGAGGAAAACATCGTTTTCCTCAAGCCACGCGCGATTTCCCGCAAGCACCTCTTTTTCATCGATCTTAGTGAGGACACCTTTTCCGGCCCGCTCTTCCACAGAACAGGGCAAGTTTCCCATGAGATCCGGACGAAGGTTTCGAATCGCTTCAGCAATAGGATGACTGGCATATTGTTCCGCCAATGCGGCATAATACGTCAACTGTTCTTCAGAGATGCCGAGAGCGGTAACTGTGCGGCGCACAGAGAATTGACCTGTCGTCAGTGTTCCTGTCTTGTCAAACACGCACGTCGCCGTGTCGCTAAGCGCGTCGAGCGACGTGCTTCCGCGGATAAGAATGCCGCGGCGAGACGCGTTGCCCATACCTGAAATGAAAGCCAGCGGTACAGAGATGACGAGCGCGCAAGGACAAGAAATAACAAGGAAACTGAGCGCTCGATATCCCCATTCAGCCAACGTCGCTCCAGGAATAAGCAATGGCGGGAGGAAAGCAAGCAACGCGGCTAGGATGACGACGATCGGCGTGTAGACGCGGGCGAAACGCGCTGTGAAGGTCTCAATTTTCGTTTTCCTTAAACTTGCTCTTTGTGCGAGATCGAGAATACGTGTGATCGCAGAATCATGCTCATTTCTCGTGACGAGTATGTCTATGGCGTTGTGCCCGTTGATCGCTCCGGCCAGTATCTCGCCTTCCTTTTCAATCAGTTTAGGCAGCGATTCACCGGTCAATGCGGAATAGTCTAATTGTGCCAAATTCGATTCCAACATCCCGTCGAGCGGGACGCGCTCGCCGGCAAATACGCGAATACGGTCGCCGGGTTGAAGCTCGCACGGCGCGTGATCGACGATGGAACCGTCATCCTTTATGCGATGTGCGATTCGTGGCCGCAAATCGGCTAAAGCATGGATGGATCGACTACTCTTTTGGGTCGCGCGCTCTTCCAACGATGATCCTAGCAGATAAAAAAGCATGACGGCGCTGCTTTCTGCCGGTTTACCGATGATCAATGCGCCAATCGCGGCAATGGTCATCAGAAATTGTTCGGAGAATAGACGTCCGGTGAAAAGGCTTTTGAACGCCGTCCACATCACATCAATACCTGCAATGAGCGCGTTTGTGATGAAAAACACGAGCGATACGGTGGGGTTTTTCTGCGTTAAAATGCCTGCGATGAAAAGGACGGTACCGGAAATCAATCGCGCGCCGTTTGATAAAAGAAGCGCCCAAAACGGATGTCTTTTTCTTAAATTCTGTAAGATACTATTTTCCGAATGATCGTGATCGCAATAAGGGCAGCCACATGTTGAATTCGATATCATCGCTGTTTCAGCCGCTTCAGTTGTTTGAGTCAAAACCCCCTCATTGCACGAAGAACAACAACATCCGTGAGCATGCGGATTTGTCGCCACATGCGGCGTACAGCAGCTCGAATGGTCGTGTGGCGCCGTCGCAGAAGGTGATTCATGACCGGTCGCATGATCATGCGGTGTCGACACAGACGACGGCGTACAACAGCTTCTACTGTCACATGATGTCGTTGTGCTTTTCGCGGACGGGAGGGTGTCTAAATCTTTTTTATGGTTCTCAATTTTTTCGTTCATGTTGTGCGCGTTTCGAGTGCTTGTTTTAGCATCATTGATGTTGCAGGTGTTCGACGCCGACATCAAGAATCTCCTTTACGTGATCATCGTCGAGGCTGTAATAAACAACTTTGCCGTCGCGACGGTTTCGGACGAGGCGGGCAGCCTTTAGAAGACGAAGCTGATGAGAGATAGCAGACTGCGAGATGGACAGCAACGCGGAAAGATCGCAAACACAAAGCTCCGTATGGTGAAGCGCGTAAAGAATGCGAACGCGTGTCGTGTCTCCAAACACTTTGAAAAATTCCGCAAGCTCAAAAAGCAGTTCCTCGTCGGGCAACGCCTCTTGCGCGGATAGCACCGCGTCACGGTGAATCATCGTGACCTCGCACTTCATATCATCCGCTGTCGATTTGTCAGGCGCGCTTTCTTCAATTGTCGATCTGTCGTCCGACATCTCTTCATGAATCGGTGTGTTCTTCACATCGTCATCTGTCGTTGCATCGAGGATCTTCTCGTCAGACGCGCTTTCTTCAATTGTCGATCTGTCGTCCGATATCTCCTCATGAATCGATGTGTTCTTCGCATCGTTACCAGTCGATGGATCGAGGATCTTATCGTCAGGCGTCACTTGATCCTGTTTCTCCGGCGATAAGTCGCTCATGTCAACCTCCATTCTACGTCATTCCCAGATAAACAAATGAACATATGAGCAATCATCAATATGATGATAGATCTATCATACTTAATTTTCAGGCGATGTCAAGAGTGAAGTATTGATATTGATTTAGCGTGAGCCTCCGTTTCATGAAAGCCTGTTGCCGAATGAAAGTGAAGTAAGATCCGAAGATCAAATCAACAAGTTTAATACGGGATTTTGCGTGCGTTTTATGAAACCAATGAATTACAGATTGTGTTTCAGTAAAGACAGCTTTTTAGTAAAGACAGCAAAGCAAAAGAAAAAAAGGGGCAACGGAGCCCCTCGAGATCATGGTTTTTGCAAGATTACCTTGCTTTTTAAAGTTCTGTTACGGTTATCCGCGCTGTACGGCTCCGCTTCTCAGGCAACGTGTGCAAACATTCATGGTTTTAGGAACGCCGTTCACCACTACGCGAACGCGCTGAATATTTGCGCGCTGACGATGGAGAGCTCGCCTAGAAATTTGTGAGCGCGAAATTCTTATTTTTCTGCCAAAGAACATATCTTTTTGGCAAATCTCACATTTGGCCATATTCATTACCCCTGTTCGTTCTACTGCGCAAAAATCGCGCAATGAGTATCTTAACACAGAGAATTAGTGCGATGCAAGGTCATTTTTTCGATTTTATGCGAAGAGTTGTTACAAAACAAACGGTTTTATCTTTTTTGTCCCTGATTTTTGGCAAGTTAATCTGAATAGCCATCTCAAAAGAACGTCTATAAGCGCAAACGACTTCAATGAATTTCGGCCGTGCAGGTTGCCGCCATTTGCGTTCTTTCGTCGCAGTGTTTAGCCGTTGCATCTCCGCAACTGCAACGCAGGTATTCTCTGTGCATTATGTCGATAACGTATTGTTTTTTCTCATATCCTTTGACAATCTTGCACACAAACTCTAAACTTGCTATAGAAAGTAAAGCATTCATCGGAAGCGTTTAATCCTCGCATTCGACGAAAATCCCACATTATTTAGATCGATCGGTCTATTGATGTTAAGGGGGTAAACGATATGTCGCAATATACGCTCATCCACGGAGATATTCTCTGCTCTGATACATCCGACACATTGGCCTGCTATCCTGATAGTTGGATGATCATACGTTCCGGTTTAATTGAGGCCATCGAGCCTGTAAAACCCGACATCGAAGGTGCGAAGGTTCGCGATTATGGTCATCAGCTGATTCTTCCTGTCTTTTCCGATTTACATTTTCATTCCGTGCAATACGCAATGCGCGGTCTTGGTCGCGACAAAGAATTGTTGCCTTGGCTGCAAACCTATACGTTTAAGGAAGAGGCGTGTTTTGCGGATATCGAATATGCAGAACGTGTGTTCAAGCAGTTGTTAAATGAACTTTGGACGGAGGGTTCATTCAATCTGTGCACGTTTTCAAGCCTTCATCTTGAGGCGACACTCCTGCTGATGGATATGTACGAAGCGAATGAATTTCGCGCGTACGTCGGTAAAGTGAACATGGACAGCAACGATCCCGTTCTTGTCGAGGATACGGAGGCGTCAATCGAAGATACGAGGCGCTGGATTGAAGAAACGCGCACATTGAAATACGCTAAGCCGATCATTACACCGCGCTTTGCACCGTCGTGTACCCCGCGCCTGCTTTCTGAACTTGGAAAACTGGTGGAAGCACAACACTTGCCCGTTCAAACGCACTTGAATGAAAACCACGGCGAAATTGAACTCGTTGCCGAACTATTTCCTGAGTACGACAATTACTACGATGTTTATCGAAAAAACGGCCTGACCCCTGAGGGCAAGACCGTCATGGCGCACTGCATACACAATACAAAGTCCGAACTTGAAGCGATGAAAGAGGACAAGGTTCTCATCGCCCACTGTCCTGCCTCCAACGTTAATCTTTCAAGCGGGATCATGCCGCTTCGCGATATGATTGATCAGGGCTTCCTGATCGGTCTCGGTTCAGATATCGGAGGCGGGGACCGTCTGTTCATTGGACATGCGATCGTCGACGCGATCCGCTCGGCAAATATTTTAAGCATCGTTCATGAAGGGAAGGTCGCGCCGGTCACCTTCCCGGAGGTTTACTATCTTGCTACCGCGGGAGGCGGCTCCTTCTTCGGCAAAACAGGTACCTTCAAGCCGGGTTATTCAGCCGATTACATTGTCGTGGATGACAGTTGTTGGCCGGCAACGGATCGCTATGATCTTTCCGAGCGGCTTGAGCAGTTTATTTATGCAGGTTCGGGTGACCGGATCACGGAACGCTGCATGAGAGGCAACCTTATTGCCAAACCCTATTCTTTAGATTTGTGATACGCTTCATTTCCATGACGTTTATCCTTATTGATAGAACATCATGGGTTTGAAATGAGGCCTGCTTCCGGAGGAAGTCATAGGTTTTTTTGCCATCCTCAATATGATGGAATTGTCTCTGTCGTTAAACCGCTTGTATTAGTTTGCTTGCTGAAGGTGTAGAAGAAAAACGTGTACATTCAATCGTCAATATTTAACGTATGTCGGGGTCTTTCTGATCATAAGGAACATATAAACAACAACAGCCGTCTCTCGCACTCACTACAAGCTTAAAGAGACAGCTGATGCATGGAGGCAAGCAAGACCGTCTTTGACTAATGTAGGGGCGGTTTTTGCTTATGGGGGATACTAGTGTCTTTTGCATGATTACATTGCTCACGGATGATTTAAAATGATTAGAAGGCATATGTAACCCCCTATGCTTTTCATCCGTTGCTTATTGCCTCGAAATGATGTACTAATTATGGTTGCCCCGAAATAAAAAAGCCACCCTTGCGAGTGGCTGCCGTTCTATAAAATAATAACCGCCCGGAGGCGGTTATTTGAATGCCAATTTATTGCTTAGTTGCTTTCTTCATCTTCGCCTTTGACATCTTCATGTTCTGCATTACTTGTATCGCCAGATTTATGTTTCTGTACAGTCTGTTGTTTTTCATGAAGCCCTTTTAAGTAAACACCAATAAGACTTGCTAGAGCTAGAATAAGTGCTGACAATCCAGAAACTGTATGACCTAAAGCGACTAGAATCAATGAGCCTGCAACTCCAATAATTCCAATTGTCCCTCCAAAAAACAAGCCTATCCGACTATTTGCATTATTGGTGTCTACAACACTACGTTCAAGTGATATGCGGTGATCTTGTTGTTTTTCGGCCATCTTTACAATTCGATCAGCAAGTCCTGGTTGGATTTTTTCATATTCAGCAAGCATTTCAGGCGGGGGAAGCGGGCCTCTAAAGTGCTTGCGAACTTCCATCCTGAGAGCAGTTATTATTTCTTCTGCCACTTCTGAGTCTTCGTCTGAAATCCGCTCAAGCACCCCTTCTTCAGGTAAAACATCAGCAGCCAAAGCGGCACCGTTATTTTTGCCATTAGCCTTTTTGAAATCGCGCTCGTTCTCATTAGATGACATGCTCAGCCCATAAACCTTAGAAATTCTTCATAAATGGTGTTTAGATTTTTTACCTTATGTACCTTATGAATGATATTAAACTACTCTCCTCATCGCGTAGCGAAGATCTTCTCCTACCATATCCCAGTCAGATTTCAATGCTAAATAATCCGCCTCATGATCACTAGCAGAATAGTTATACTGATGAAGTGCGCCAGCAAAATCTAACACTGCCGCAGCGCCTGTTAGATAATTAGCCATACCTCCAAGGCGGAAAGTTCTCGAATTTAGTAAGTTGTTAAGCTTCATTTCTCAACCTCCTTATTACCTCTTTGTCGGGACATCACAATATCACACTTCATTGGAAAACAGTAAAAACATTTGAAGAAATTAGAACCAAAAAGATGTTTTATCCAAGAAGCAGATCCTCAAACCGACTATTTCCTTCCTTCAGGCATTCGCATTTCTTAAGTCTCCGCACAACCATCCTAACACGTTAATGTGTAAAAAACTACACAAAAAGCGAAATTTTCACATCTTACGATCGAATCCTCGCAATCTTATCAAGTATTTAGCCAAAAAACAGACGTCCGCTCGGACATCTGCTAAAACCGTCTTTTCCTATAAGTCCTAAATTGGGGTTACATCTTTATCTTAGGTGTCTATATAATTTTGAATAGTTTTTGTGGGTCTTTCATAGGTCAATTGTTCAGCGATATCCTTGCCTAGAAACCACCGTATTATAAATTTGTCCCCCGCCTTGATACCAAAGCAAAATGTATTATGTGCCAACAACCATCATGCAACATGTAGAGTGTGGAATAAAGATGATCTAAGACGCGAAAAATCAGAAAAAGATAGAAAATAGTATCATTTTAGCATCACAGAAAAGCAAAAGCCCCGAGAATAGGGGCTTTTAATACTTGTGGTGGAGAATATGGGGCTCGAACCCACGACCTCCTGAATGCCATTCAGGCGCTCTCCCAGACTGAGCTAATTCCCCTTGTTCATTTTTGCAGTGCCTTGCTTTGATGATGCGGCTGTTGGACGATTTAATACCGATCAAGGCTTACATAAACTAGCACAGCAGAGGCAGTGATGTCAAGTTTTCGCGCGGACGATGTCGTGAGTCATGGGTTACAGTGCGTAGCTGTGTAATCTGAATGAGAAAGTAAGCTGGGCAGTGAGAAGGGGTGGTCTTTCAGTTTAATTCGGCACTTCACATGTTCTGTTTAGCTTGCCGGAACGGTAATCAATCTGTGAGGCGAGGAGTAGCTCATATAATCGACTCCAAATTTACACGATATTTTGGTTTTCAGTTATATCGCCTTCAAGAACATAACTTGTCGTGATTTGCAGTGTATGGTTGCGCAAGATTCGGGCATGCTTGGCGATGCTCTTGCGAGTTTATATTTATACATTTTCAAAAAATCAAATAACTCAGGAAAAGAAGAGGCAAATTGTCTTTGATTGCGAGTGGGACATCGAAGATTCTATAGTTTTGATCTGCAACGAAGAAATCAAGAAACATTTTGTAATAATGTCGTTTATCTCGTAATTTCAACAGTTTGCAAGATATTATCTCGATTTTTTAGTACGTTTTCACGTAATTTTTGTCAAGTTATTGACGCGTTTTAAGGTCTTTGTTATAGTGTGCAACATATACCGAACAAGGCGAAGTTTGCTCCTGAAATCGATTAGTGGATATAAGTAATTATGCTGATATGTGAATATTAATTCTTCAAAGAGGCGACAGAACGACACTGCTTTACCTGTCTGCGGTTTTTAAGGGAAGCGAACGGAAGGAGAGGAACATGGCAATAAAACAGAAAATGATGGAAAACGCCTATCGTTTCTTTGGTTTGGAAGGGAAAACGGCCATCGTAACCGGAGCGGGAAACGGGATCGGAAAAGCGATTGCCAAAATGTTAGCTTCTCTTGGCGCCAATGTTATGGCCTGCGATATCGAGGACGATAGTGTAGCAGCCGCTGCGGATGAGATTGTCTCAGAAGGCTACAAGGCCATTCACATTAAATGTGACATAACCAAATTAGATGAAATACGAGCGACAGTAAAACAAACACTAACTACCTACGGCACGGTCGATATTCTGGTCAACTGTGGTGCGACGATGGGAGGCGGCAAAAAGATAGCGGAAGTACATCCTGAGGAATGGGATCGCCTCATTACCACCAATTTAACCGGTGTTTACAATTTTTGTTGGGAAGTAATCCCCATTATGCGCGAAAAGCAGTCCGGCAAAATCATCAACATCAGTTCTGAAGCAGGTATTGCAGGCGAAGACTGTGACATTCACTATTCAGCCGCTAAGGCAGGCGTTATCGGCCTTACGAAGAGTCTTGCCCGCGAACTTGGTCATGAGAAGATCAACGTTAATTGTGTAGCGCCGGGTTTCACGGAGACCCGCATGGCTCATGAGTGGGAGTTTGAGCCGGCACTTAAGATTTTCTGGAAGATCGGTCAACCGGAAGACCAGGCAGCAGCCGTTGTTTTTCTTGCCAGTGAGGCTGCCAATTTCTTTTCGGGACAAGTTTTATCACCTAACGGCGGCGCCAATATGTTTTGAATACGAATCTCAAAGCAGGGTGTGCCTTGCTTAAGAATAAAAGTTTTAAACCACTACTAGGGAGAGAGAGGAAGAATGGTATGAAAAAGAATTGGATGAAAATGGTGGCGATTTGCCTAACCGTGTTTTTGCTTTTAGGTATCGCAGCATGCAGTGATTCCGGCACCAAAAAGGAAGACACCAAGGAAGCAGAAAGCATTGTTTTAGGCTTTATCGGACCCTTGACGGGTGATTCGGCAATCTGGGGAATGGTCGGATCCTATGCGTGCCAGATGCTCGTCAAGAAGACGAATGAAGAAGGCGGCATCTTGGGGAAAAAAGTAGAACTTAAGATCTACGATAATCGCGGTGACACGGTAGAAACGACCAACGCGGCGCGAAAGGCGATTCTCAACGACGGCGTCGTCGCTTTTATCGGGCCGGATGCTTCGTCTACAGCCATTGCGCTCGATGAGGTTTGTGCGAAGTACGGCATTCCCCATGTGACAACACAAGGCACGAACTACAAGGTTACTCAAAATGAAGAAGACGGTTCCGTTCGTCCCTATTCTTTCCGCATCTGTCTTTCTGATCCGCAACTGGGAGACGTTATGGCAGGTTACGCCTATGACGTGCTTGGCTATAGAAAAGTGGCCATTTTGTATGAATTATCCAGTGAATACTCGCTAGGAATTACCCAAAACTTTACGGAATCATTTGAAACAAAGGGTGGCGCGGTCACGATTACAGAAGCTTACAATGCCGGAGACGTCGATTTTCGGGCGCAGCTTACTAAAATCAAAGATTTTGGCGACTATGATGCCCTGATGATTCCTGCAAATTACAAGGAGGTTGGTCTTACCGCTGTACAGGCAAGAGCAATGGGCATTGATTGTCCCTTCATCGGTGTTGATGCTTGGGCGATGCAGGACTTGTTTGAAATAGCAGGAGAAGAGTTAAAGGGCGGTGTCTTTCCTACGGCCATGGACTTGACCGATGAGGGATTAAAAGACTTCAATGAATGGTTTAAAAAGGAATGGGATATGGAACCCGGCAGTGTCGGCACAGACGCATATTTTGCTTCCGATATTTTCATGCTCATCAAGCACGTCATAGAGACGAAGGGTGAAGCGACTCCGGAGGCAATCCGTGATGGGCTTGAAAATGCGAAAGATGTTCAGGTTCTGACTTCTGTTATCACCATGGATCCAAAAACGCACAATCCAATTAGGACTGCCTCAATCATGCAGGTTGGCGATGGTGAATTCGTTAAGATTGACGAATATCGTTTTGAATAAGATCTGAGGAACTAAAGGGAGGGTACAGCGTTGTTCTTCCAGCAAGTCATCAACGGGTTGTCTGTAGGCGGAATTTATGCACTCATGGCAGTGGGCTACTCTTTAATCTATAGCCTGCTGAACTTTACGAATTTTGCCCACAGCATTACGGTGACCATAGGTGCATTTGCGACCTTCTATTTTCTGGCGCAAGTGTTTGAAAACATCTATGCGGGAATCGTGTTTGCCATTATTGTGGCAGGTATTCTGGCGATGCTTATCCAGATCTTAGGATACAGTGTCTTGCTGAAGAAAAATGCGCAACGTATTTACCTCCTAATCACGGGACTTGGCATTTCGACGATGTGTGACAACTTGGTGATCATTGCATTTACGAGCAGGTTTCGTGTGTACCCGGCCAACTTTTCTACCAAGGCAATTAATGTCCTTGGCGCGACGGTCGGCACGATCGACCTGATCATTCTAGCTGTCAGTGCTTTAGCACTAATCGTGGTACAGCTTTTTATCAAGAAATCCCGGGCAGGTCTGGCAATAAGGGGCGCATCGTATTCCCTTGAGACGGCCTCCATCATGGGCATTAATACTCAAAAACTTATATTGATCGTATTCCTCATTGCAGGGGCGCTTGCCGGCTTGGCAGGCGCCCTGCTTGGAGCGAAATATACGGCTTATCCGGCTCTGGGAACGAATATGGCAAACAAAGCCTTCATTAGTTCCGTTGTTGGGGGGTTGGGCAGTATAACAGGAGCCGTGATCGGCGCCTTAATCCTAGGTATTGGCGAAGTTCTCATTTCCGGCTACTTGTCTTCGTCGATGCGAGATATTTTCTCATATACATTGCTTGTCATCATCTTGTTTGCTAAACCCTCCGGTTTGATGGGGGTAGACACCGGTGAAAGGGCATAAGGGAGGGATGCCATGCTTGAATATTGGCTAGGTGTTGCCACCCTAACAGGCATTTATATGATCGCCGTCCTTGGCGTGTCTATTCTCACCGGTTTTACCGGTCTGTTCTCAGTCGGTCATGCGGGCTTTATGGCCATTGGCGCGTACACGTCAGCCTTGCTGACGAAGACGTATGGTATTCCGATCGTTTTGGGTGTCATTTCCGCCATGACGGCAGCCTTGTTCGTGGGACTGCTCATTGGCTATCCCACCCTAAAGCTGAAGGGTGACTATTTTGTGATCGCCACTTTGGGCATCGGGCAGGCAACCAAACTCATTATTGAAAATTTACCCGACATTACAGGCGGCGCGAGAGGTTTGACGGGAATTCCCTCCGGATCAAGTTTTACAACCGTTCTCATCATTGTGGTGGTCGTTATTTGGATTCTTAGCAATTTTCTCCGTTCGAAACAGGGACGAAACTGTGTCGCCGTGCGTGAAGATGAGTTGGCCGCTGCGTCTATCGGCACTAAGGTGGCAAGCTATAAGCTCTTAGCCATGGGGATCAGCTGTGCGCTTTGCGGCCTTTCCGGCGCATTGTTGGCTCACTACATGCAGTATCTTTCCCCCTCAATGTTCAGCATTGTAAAATCCGATGAGCTTGTGATGACGGTCATTCTGGGTGGAACCGGCAGCCTTACAGGATCCATCATTGCTTCTTTGATTCTGATTCCGTTGCCGGAAGTTTTGCGCTTTGGCGCCATCCAGGAGTGGAGAATGGTTTTTTACGGTCTTCTTGTCGTTCTCGTAATTATCTTCAAGCCATCCGGGTTAATGGGCAATAAAGAGTTTTCTATCGCCGGCATGAAGCGTTTATTTAAGAATATCGGATTAAAAACGAGGCATGGAAGAGTGAAGTAGGCGGTGTCCGATGCAGAATAAGGAAGCAATAGAAGCCATATTAGAATTAAAACACGTGAGCAAAAATTTCGGCGGCATTACAGCTTCCGACGACATTTGCATCTCTGTCCCGCGAGGGCATATTTACGGCATTATCGGGCCGAACGGGGCAGGAAAAACGACTTTATTTAACATGATCACAGGAGTGTACGACACGACCGGTGGGGAGATTTATTTTAAAGGGAAAAAAATCAACGGTCTGCCGACAGCTGTCATTGCTAAACTGGGCATTGCCAGAACCTTTCAGAACATTCGTCTCTTCGGCAGCCTAAGCGTATATGACAACATCCTCACTGCCTGTCAGAAGAATATTACGTATTCCCTGTTGGACAGCCTTTTTAGAACACCAAAATGCAGAAAACAGGAAAAAGTGATGGCCGAATACTGTGAAGAGCTTTTGGAAGCGGTGGGTTTAATCGAGTACCGTGACCAGCAGGCGGACAATTTGCCCTACGGCTTGCAACGCCGCCTCGAAATTGCACGAGCGATGGCGACGACGCCGCAGCTTATTCTTTTAGATGAACCGGCAGCCGGCATGAATGAAGAAGAGTCTATTGCCTTGACGGTTTTTGTTCAGTCGATTCGTGACAAATACGGAATTACGATCGTCATTATTGATCATCATATGGATGTCATTATGGCACTTTGCGACCACATCACGGTGCTAAATTTCGGACAGCTGCTCGCCAATGGCAGTCCGGATGAAATTCAGACCAATCCGGACGTTATCGAAGCGTATCTGGGGGTAGATGACGAATGCTAAGAGTTGAAAATTTGAGTTTTTCATATGGGAAAATTCAGGCCGTACGCAATGTCAGCTTTGAGGTAAAAAAAGGAGAGATCATGGCCATCATCGGTTCCAACGGAGCCGGCAAATCCTCTCTTTTAAAGTGTATAGCCGGCCTCCTAAAGCCCCAGACCGGTCAAGTTTATATGGGGGAAGAGCCCCTTGAGGCCGTGGCATACAAGACCGTAAAAAAAGGTGTTTGCTTAGTTCCGGAGGGTCGATGGATTTTCCCAAACCTGACAGTAGAAGAAAATCTGATCCTAGGAGGCTATACTTCAAAGTCGGTCGACCATGGGATCGAGCGGTCATACGATATATTCCCTCGGTTGGGCGAAAGGCGCAATCAAAGAGCCGGTACTCTGTCCGGCGGTGAACAGCAGATGTTGGCCATCGCGAGGGGACTGATGTCCAATCCGAAGGTTCTCCTCCTCGATGAGCCTTCCCTAGGACTTGCGCCGCTTATCGTAAACGACATCATGAAGATCATCCAAGATGCAAATAAGACGGGTGTTTCCGTTCTCTTGGTGGAGCAGAATGCCAGAAAAGCCTTAAGAATTGCGCACCATGCCTGTGTCCTGAAGCAGGGAATGATTGTAAAGGAAGGTACAGGAGCAGAATTGTCTCAGGATGATAGCATCTTGTCTGAATACCTTGGTAAAGTAAATAAATGATTGGATAGGTTCCGATTAATGAAGGCAGGTACAGAAAAATGATATGGAAAAATGGCGCAAAAGCCGCCTTTGCTCTCGGCTTGGACTTAGATGGCAGAACCATCTGGAGAAACAAGGCCCATAAGTTGCCGGGCGGCCAAGATTTTATCAAGGGCGTCTCGATAGGCGACTTCGGAGTCAAGGTGGGCACGCCGCGTCTTCTAGACATTTTAGACGAGTATGGCCTGAAAGCGACTTGGTTTATTCCGGCGGAAATCGTGGAAGAACACCCGAAGACGGTGCAAATAATTCTGGCAAGAGGCCATGAAATCGCACATCACGGCTATGACCACCGGGGGAATTACGGCAACACGACAGAAGAACAGATTGCGTATATTGAGAAATGTCAGGATGTTTTTCTGAAATATACCGGCGTAAAAGCAAAGGGTTTCCGCGGTACCGGATCCATTTTGCCGGATACTGCAAGATGGCTTTATACTGATGGTGGCTTTGTTTATGAAAGCTGTGGCGTGTCAGGCGAAGCCTGTACTTGGGTAGAAGTCGAAGGCGAGAAGACAAAAGCAGTTAACATACCCTGCCGCGATGAGATGATGGATGACTACATGCAGACCGTCATGAACTCTTACCCCCAGGTCCTCGTCGGTATGCCGAGAATTGCTCCCTACCGCAACCCATACGAAAACTGGATGAATGAAGTAAAAGGCATCATCCGCTACGGAACAGCAGGTTCTCCCGCCTTCCACCCCCAGATTGCGGGCACTCCGGGGCGCGCTATTATGTTTGAGCGCTTTTGCCGGTACTTGGTAGAAAATAGCAGTCTATGGTGTTCTAACTGTATCGATTTAGCGGAATACTTTATTGAGCATAACGGAGGAGGCGATCATGAGTAAAGATAGAATGCGCTGGCCTAAGGGTAAAACTTGTGCCGTTATGATTAGTGTAAACCTCGAGGCCGAGTATTTTGCCAAGATGTATTACCCGGACGAAGATATTGACCTTGCTAGCGGTGAAGTTGCCGCTCTAGGTTGGGAGTGTATGACCTTCGGTCTGCCTAAGATCCTTAATGCCTTAGATGCACACGGCATCAAGGCTACATTCTTTATTCTAGCCGCTGTGGCGGATAAATATCCGGAAGCTGTAAAGGAGATTGCCTCAAAAGGTCACGAGATAGGATGTCATGGTTATTACCATGAAAACCTTGCTCTCCTTTCTTTAGAAGATCAGCGGTCAGTGCTGAAAAAGGCAAAGGACCGTCTTGAAGAAGTTTGCGGGAAAGAAGTGAAGGGCTTCCGCATGCCGGAGGGCGAGATGACGGAAGGGACGCTTAAAATCGTCAAAGACCTAGGATTCAACTATTCCAGCTCTCTTTCTGACGATGACGTTCCCTATCTGCGTGAAGAAAGTCAAATAATAGAACTTCCGATTCACTGGGAGCTCTACGACCTGCCCTACTTTGTCTATACATGGGATCCGCAAATTCCACAAGGTCAGTGCCGCTCCGCCAATGCCAACGATGTCTTGGAAAACTGGAAGATTGAGCTGGAAGGCGCTCTTAAGTACGGTACACTTTTTAATCTACAATTAGATCCACAAGCGACCGGAGAACAGGGAAGAATTTTTATTCTGGAAGAATTACTGGATCTTATCGTACAAAATGAAGACATTTGGATGGCAACAGGCGAGGAAATCGCGGATTATTTTGAAAACAGCCAGAAAAATCATTAGTATAAGGGCGTAAGAGGCTGTTAACGATGACACAAAAGACAACTTGTAATTTGACAGCAAAGGAGCAGGAAAGCATCGACACGGGTGACAGCCTAGAATCTCTGGTAGCAATAGTTTGAAATCAACAACTTCTAAAAGCTTCTAACGACGCACTGATCTTGCCGTCAGCAAAGGAATGTTGTTGCCGAGGAGTCGCTGATAAGATGAGAATACTGACAACCGAAGGGGATCCAACATGGGTGCGAGTGCATTAAACGCTTTTGGACGACAATTAGTCGACTTGACATTGAATAAAACCCGTTATGACAACTGGGATCTGCAGTGGTTTGTAGAAGGACCTTTTTGGCGAAGAACTAAAATGGACTTCTCGAGGGACTACAAGCAAATTCCTGATTATGAACTTGGCTGGATGAAGCACGGAAAGTCTCTGAGGGAAATCTTAGATGAAGGTCAGTTCCTCCACAAAAACCTCCTTGAGTACAAGAAAACCGCAGTGGAAAAAGAGGCCGCCCGTGTCAATTACTTAATCGCTCACGTCGCCAATCTGGTCTTTCGTACTCGCATGCTCCTTGGGGAAACGTTCACCTTCGACGAGATGACACAAGGTTTATATGACGTGGTCTGTCCGGAAACAGATTGCGCCAAGTTTAAGGAAGTTTGTGAAGAACTGGAGCAGGCTCTGCCGGGATCTACTTCCTTTAATGACAGACTGGTTAAGTTTAAGGAGCGTATTTTAGTAAAGCCGGAGTATCTGTTAAAAATCATAAAAGGCACCACGAAAGCATGGCACGACATCGCAGTCGACAGAATGGACGTAACGGGAAATAGCATGCCCAGAGTCCGAGTTGGCGAACTTCCCACTCCTGACATGGTTTTCATTTCAATTCTATTCGGGTATGACTATAACCACTTGGAATACGAGAGGACTTTCAATACCCTTTATCCGTGGACTGTAGACAAGGTGATGGAGTATATCGGACATGAAAATGAGCCGGGACACCTTACCTGTTTTGAAAAAAGGACGCAGAAGTTTATCGATACCTGTTGGCCGGAAATGTCCATTGTTTCCCAGCACTCCACATCGAATGCTATGGGTGAAGGGTGCTCAAGGTTTGCCGCCCTCAACTTAAGTTTTGATCATTCGATTGAGAAAATGCTTGACTTTGAAAGGGAGTATATCTTCGAACCGGCAAAGCTCGATAAGTCATTGTTGGAACTTATGCCCCTATGGCACAAATTCTGCGAGGTCGCTAACTTCGCCAAGCTGGAGGCCTCCAGATACCACTGGGATGGTAATTGGAATGACGAAGAGTGTATTCATTTCCTTGAAAGATATGGTTTCGCCGTTAAGGGCGAGGGTCGGAGCATCGTAGACGGTTTTGAAACAAAGGATCCCGGTCATTACGTGGCGCACTATTATTCACTCGATCTAGCAAGAGAGTATTTCTCAAGTCTTAACCTTGATGTTGACAGTCAGTGGGCAGCCTATGAAGCGTTGTGCTCATCTCACATGACACTGAAAGATATCAAGGAAAAGAAGAGTTTGTGGTAAATGGACAGATTAAATGTTGACTTATAGATGGTTATTTCCGGCATCCTAACCGACACTATTATTGCAAAAGAACATACTTTTGGCGCTATAATCTGCGTAATGGGCGGAAAGATCAAAAGTATGTAACAAAACTGTATATCAGAGGAGTCTGTAATTTACCAATCCTCTAAATTTGTAACGGTACGTTTCATCCCGTCTTCTTTGTGTAGGCATATAAAACCTTCTAGAGTGCGGTTTTCTTTTTCTCGTTTACCTGTTTACTTTGGTCGGGAGCTCATACTTCTGAGCAAATAAATTTAATTGATGGTATCCTTATAGAGGCTATTAGTTTATTTATTTTTTTTATTTTTTGCGACACATAGAAAAGTGAGTCGAATGAAGCTGTGATTGTGTTAAATAGATTGGCCAAAAAGATGAACAGATATTTATTAACGATACTTGCTGTTCTACTTTGTTTCACTCTTATGCCATGCGGAAGCGCAAGTGAGCCTTTAACAGGTGTGCCTTTAGATGAAGGAAAAACGGGACTCCCACTGGAAATGAGAGTGGAAGCTCCCCAGGAATTGAATACAGATGAAACGAAAACCCCTATAGAATCGAGCGCGCAAGAAAGCCAAAACTACACTTCCACCAGCATCAAAGACGACGGCGAGGACGGAAAGGTAGAGAAAGTTGCCATTGGTATTGATAACTCTTCAGACACCACAACGTCTTCATCTATTATCGAAACAGAGAAACCTACAGAATCAACTCACGCTCAGCCCGTAGTTCCTCTTGGGCACTCAACCTTTTCAGTAAGATTCATAAATGTTGGACAAGGCGATGCTGCATTAGTCGAATGTGACGGTCATTACATGTTGATTGATGGAGGCACTAAACGTGATTCCAGTCGAATGTACGCTATCCTTAAAAACGAAGGTGTCACCAAATTAGATATTATAGTTGGAACTCATGCACACGAAGATCATATTGGAGGACTTCCCGGCGCACTCAATTATGCTACCGCTGATTTAATCCTCTGTCCTGTTACTTCTTATGATAGTAAGGCGTTTAATGATTTTGTGAAATATGCAAACCTGAATGGCAATGGTATCGTAATTCCCCCTATTGGAGCGAAATATTCGCTTGGAAGTGCAACCGTAACAATTCTTGGATTAAATGCCAGTAATGATGCGAACAACTCCTCCATTGTGTTGAAAGTTCAGTACGGCGCAACCTCATTTCTATTTACAGGTGATGCAGAACGCGAAGCAGAACAAGCCATTCTAAATTCTGGCTTTGATTTATCTGCGACGGTGTTAAAAGTTGGTCATCACGGAGGCGATACAAGTACAACATACCCTTTTCTGAGGGAAATCATGCCCCAGTACGCCGTTATTTCTGTGGGCAAAGATAATAGCTACGGTCATCCTATGGACAACACGCTAAGTCGTTTAAGAGACGCTAATGTGACTGTGTTCAGAACTGATCTAAACGGCGATATTGTTTTTACATCAGACGGAAAATCAGTCTCTGTTTCCGTTGCAAAGCAAGCCTCCTAAAGATAGCGACAAATTGCGGACAAGAAAGTGTACGGTTGAGCATCCATTTGGCACGATCAAGTGGTACCATGGCGCTCACTTTGCTCTTTTAAAGGGGAAAACGAAGGTCGCCGGTGAATATGCCT
>JAAZKK010000093.1 GCA_012799825.1 Clostridiaceae bacterium
ATCTGCTGACACCCTACGAATTCGCACTGGCTATGATGGCCTCCAAAGGCAAGACCAATAAGGAAATCGCAGATTATTTTCACATTTCAATCAACACTGTCAAAGCCCATCTTTCGATTATTTATCAGAAATTGGGCGTTACAAAACGCACCGAACTGAGAGAATGTTTGAATAAATGACGGCCATGTGCTGATTGTTTGGCATGAAAAGTCCTAAAACACCTTATATCCGACTAAGTGCTGTCAAATAATGTACGCTGCTTCGGACACTTATATCTAAGACGTTGTTGTTTTAGTTCAGAGTGCTAGCGTCCTAAACTGAACTTTCGGTTTGTTCCTTATAATACTTATAATATACAATATTAAATGCTGCGTGATGATGCAGCGTCGATCACGTTAAACCCGCCTTTAGCCGTCTTTATCCAGAACACTTTTTACCTTTTACACAGCGCCTCTCACGCGATAGTCGTCAGTTTATCAGTCTGGCGGGTAAGAAAGCGACGAACTCACATGGCTTTATTTAGCGCGCCGGCACAGTCACTGCTTCAGTATACGATCTACTATAAATCGAACCCGTTGAGAACCCGTATAATCCGTCATTCCAATGTGTTCACCCAGTTCCATGCTGCCGCGGCAGGCGCTGGTATAAGGAGTCCACGACGGAAGCAAGTCTCCATTTGGGTTTCCTGTTTTTGCAAAATTGCTCCAATACTTAACCATCGCGCGCGACAAATCGTAATCAACGCCTGTCAGATCGCGCCAGCAGCGCTGAATCGTCTGAAACACGTACCATAATTCGCTGGAATGATAGGCGCCTGCGTTGTCGCTTCCCGGCAGCCGTCGAGTAAAATAGTAAAGAAAGGTCGGCTTCCGTTCAGGCCGTTTTGCTGCGTGGTCAGCCCAAGCAAAAATCCCGGGCTTAAACAAATCGTCCCAACCGCCTTCAAGAATAGCTTTTTCGCGATTTTCTTCAAATCCGATCAGTTTTAAAAACGCGTCTTTATCCGCGCCGAAACGCGACTTCACCGATTTTAGAAAAGTCTTGTAGTCCTCTGTCGGAAGATAAGTTGCGGCGCCGTTTTCAAATCCAGTCGTTCCAAGCATGTAAGGAATATCGGCATAACAATAGTTTTTAACGGCTTCCGAAAGGGTCATAATCTGTGAATACCCGTCTACAATTGGCGAAAAGAAAAACTCCGGGCACACCTCGTCAAGGAAGACTCTTTCCTTTTCTATCAGACTATGTACAGGATAAGCGCGAGCCTCTTCGAGATTATTGCAGCCAAGAAATGCGAAGAATTTTTCTCCATATGCTGCAGCATCTTCAAAGCTATACATTTTCAAAGCGCAGTGCTTCTCGGATACGTAACCTCCCGCGCTTTGCATAATCGCCTTTGCAATGTGCCCGTGTGTCAGCGGTGATGTGACGAGATTCTCGACACTAATTGCTCCGGCAGACTGCCCAAAAACAGTAATATTGTCCGGATCGCCGCCGAACGAGGCAATATTGTCCCTCACCCATTCCAATGCGTAAATCTGATCCAGCGTCCCAAAATTCCCCCGTGCAGGGCAGTCGTCTGCCGTTGCGAATTCCGAATGCGTGAGAAACCCAAGACTGCCCAGACGGTATTCGATTGTAACAAGAAGGACACCCTGCTGTGCAAGTCCGTCGCCATCAAACGCTATTTCGTGACTATATCCGCTCTTGAATCCGCCGCCGTGGATGAAAAACATGACGGGAAGCCTTGCCGAATCGTTCTCTGCCGGGGTCCAGATATTCAAATACAAGCAATCTTCACTCATCGGCTTGCGGCACTTATAAAACTCGTTGGAGTAAAACGGGTGCCTCTCTTCTACTTGCATTGGAATGTCGCGAAACGTATAGGCTTGATATGGTTCTTTCCACGGTTCCACTCTCTGCGGCGGCGCCCACCGCAGCTTTCCAATCGGGGGCGCCGCGTAGGGAATCCCTTTGAATACTGAAATCTCCGGATTTCCGCTGTGAGTCCCAATCACGCATCCGGATTCGGTTTTCACTTGTAGCAGAGCCATATGACGCCCCTTCCCTTTAAATAAGGCAGCGGGCAGGGAAAACCTGCCCTGCTGTTTACGATGCGTTTTGAATCGATAGATTATTGGAAATCGGCGGCATTGTCAATTGTGACGGCCAAAGGGCTGATGGCGATGTTCGCAGGCAGCTCTGAGCCGTCTTTCTCATGAGCAAGGATTGCGTCGTACACCCCGCGAACCAAGGCTTCATAATCGTAGAATACGTCTACGATGGTTGCACCTTCCGCGAGCCAGTTGCCGCCGGCCGGCGTAGGGCAGTCCACAGAGGCAACCAACACTTTCCCTACCAGACCATGTGCGCGCAGAGATTCGATGATTCCCTGTGTAGACATCTGGGACTGCGAGACGATTGCGCTGATACCGTCTTCGCCGAAGCGTTGGATCCAATCTTCCACCAGGTTCATGGCTTTCTCCGTTTTGGACTCGGAGGTCTGCTTATCCAGAATCTCGATGTCCGGGCGAAGTGCGGCAATTTCTTCTTCAAAGCCGGCGGTACGGTAGATTTGGCTGTTCATGCCTAACGTGTTCATAACGATACAAACCGTAGCATTTTCGGGCAGGGCTTCAGCTAGTTTCCGAGCCTGAATCCGACCAAACTCCTTTTCGTCCACGCCAACCTGTGTCCAGGTAAGACCTGCGTCGCTACTGGGAACCATATCGACACAGAACAAGGGAATTTTGGCCGCGTTCACTTCGGCCAATGCAGGTTCGGTACCGGAGAGAGGTTGTGCTGCAATGTAATCGCAGTCCTGCTGAATCAGAGACTCGATGGTATTGATCTGTTTTTCCACGTCACCGTTTCCATCCAAAACAATTGGCTCAAACATCGAGTATTCATCGGTCGCAGCCAGCGTCTCAAAGGTGGTTGCCAGATTTTTGCACCATTCATCGAAAAACGCGACGCTGGAGAAGCCGACCCGGATTTTTTTCTTTTCGGCCGGAGACGTTTCTTCGGCAGGCGCCGTAGCGGTTGGTTCGTCAACGGTCTCTTTAACGACGGCATCGGTAGCTTCGCTTTCCGATTTCTTGGGTGTGCACGCCGCAAGAGCGAGAATCATGATTGCCGACAGAACGAGGGCAATAATTTTTTTCACTGACATAGTTTTTCTCCTTCTCTTTTTTATGATAATAATCGTGGTGCGATTATTTCGCCTTGGAATACATCAGCGCGTCGTGGGTTTTCTTGTCGATCAGAACGGCGATGACGATGATAACGCCTTTTACGATTTGCTGATAATAGGCAGAAATGCCTACGAGATTCATACAATTGTTGATCACGCCGATAGTCAACGCGCCGGCCAGGCTGGCAACGACCGACCCGACGCCCCCCGCCATTCCGCAGCCGCCCAGAACGCAAGCGATAATGGCATCGAACTCATAGGCAACAGCCGATGAAGGCTGACCGCTATTTGTGCGGGCCGCCAGCAGCACACCGGACAGTGCCGTGCACGCGCCCATAAACAGGTAAGCGATCAGGATGGTCCGCTTTGCATTGATCCCCGCCGCAACCGCAGCTTCGCGGTTCCCGCCGGTGGCATAGATATAGCGGCCGAAAGAAGTATAATTCATGATCAACCATGTGATTGCCACCATTGTAATCGTGATGATGATCAGCCACGATACGCCAAGCACTTTGCCGGTAGCAAGCTTGTTCAGCGCGCCCATGCCGATAATCGGCGCGCCGTCCGCCAAAATGTACGCCAAACCACGAAAAGCCAGCTGGCCTGCCAATGTGATAATGAAAGGAACTAGAGAGCAGTAAGCAACCAGAAACCCTTGAATTGCGCTGGTGAACACCATGGCAAAGAGCGTTATTATCAGCGCAAGAACCCAGCTTCCGGTTAGTTTTATAACCAACGCGCAGGTTACGCCCGCAAGGGCAATTCCGGAACCGGCGGAAAGATCCGTATTGCCGGAGACGATTAGCATGGTCATCCCGCAGCTTAAAGTACCGATTACCGCGCATTGGTTGAATACGCTTAAGATGTTGTCCCTTGTAAAGAATCTGTTTGACGCAACAGACGCGACGATCACGGCCAGCATCAGAATCAGGACGATTCCGAAGCGGCTGAATAGTTCCGCAATGTTTAGCCGGTTTTCAATTTTCATGCTGTCACCTTCGCTGCATATTCTAATATCTTTTCTTGCGTGTACTCGCCACGGATAAGTTCTCCCGAAATCCTGCCTTCGCACATAACGAGAATCCGATCCGCCATACCGATGATCTCTTCCATGTCCGACGATATCATGATGATGGATACGCCTTGCGCGGTTAAGTCGTTCATGATTCGGTAGATCTCACTCCTGGCTCCAACGTCGATTCCGCGCGTCGGTTCGTCCAGAATCATAATCTTCGGGCTCATCATCAGCCATTTGGCGATAACAACTTTTTGCTGATTGCCGCCTGAGAGCTGATTTACAATATTCCTGTAGCTTGGAGTTCTCACCAGAAGTTTTTTGCACATGGCTTTCGCTTTGTCGGACTCGTGACTCTTGCGCAGCACACCATGTTTTGAATTGATAAAGGTAGATGGAAGCACAACGTTTTCCATGATTGAACGGCACAGAACCAAGCCGTCCTCCTTGCGATTCTCCGTCACCATTACGATGCCGTTCTTTATCGCATCACGAGGTTTCCGGATGTGAATGTGCCTGCCTTCCAGTTCAATTTCGCCGCTATCAATGCGATCCAGACCGAATATGCATCGCAGCGTCTCTGTCCTGCCCGCACCGACGATACCGGCAAAACCGAGGATTTCACCCCTTCTCAGCTGAAAGGAAACATTTTTTACCTTGCTGCCTCGGTTCAGATTGCGCACTTCCAGCACGGCCTCCTGTGCATGATACTCTCTCTTGGGGTAAACATTTGAGATTTCGCGCCCGACCATCATGGAAATCAACTTGTCGTGATCCATTTCCTCAATAGCGCAAGTGATTATCTTTTGGCCGTCCCGCAGCACGGTGACCCGGTCGGCAATCTGGAACACCTCGTCCAATTTATGCGTAATGACAATGATTGTAATTCCCTTGTTTTTCAGTTCTTCGATAAAGGAAAACAGCATTAAAACTTCATGCTCCGTCAGCGCGGAGGTAGGTTCATCCATGATAATCAGCTTTGCATCGTAGGAAATCGCTTTGAGAATATCAAGCATCTGCATCTGGGCCGTCGAAAGGTCTCGAACCTTGCGCTTTGGATTAAAGTCGACGTTCCAGTGCTCAAACAGCTCTTGGCTCATGCTGTTCATCGCCTGCCAATCGACAAACCCTCCTTTAGTGGGGTAGCGTCCAACGAACATATTCTCTGCAACCGTTAAATCCTTAATAGGGTTCAGTTCCTGGTGAATCATGGAAATACCGATCGCCTGCGCGTCGCGCGGACAGCGCAAGGTTACAATGTTGCCTCGATAGAGGATTTCTCCGCTGTCTGCCGGCAACATACCGTAGAGAATCTTCATTAAGGTCGTTTTTCCGGCTCCGTTTTCGCCAACGACAGCGTGAACTTCGCCTTCCTGAAAAACCACGGAAACATCGTCCAGCGCTTTTACTCCGGGATACGTCTTTGTAATATGCCGTACGGCGAGTATTTCGTTCAAAGAATACATCTCCTTAAATTGATCTCTTGGTACATTTGTCAGTAACATTTTGTATTATTCTAAAAATTTCATACAGGTATCACAATGCCGTATATATTCAAAAAAGTGTGTTTTTTTAAGATCTTGCAAACACCTTCCGACGGGAAACGCTCTTTCATGCGGAAGTGCCAATCCAAAGTATTTGCGAATTGAACATTGAGCATGCTAGTATCATTTTTATATGGAGTAAATTGTCTGCAAGAAACTGACGGCGGGAGAAGGTGAGCAGATGCTGAAATGCTTGATTGTAGACGACGAGCCGGATATTTGCGAGCTGATTCACAGGCTGATCGACTGGGAAAAACTGCACATTTCGAGTTTAGGCGCAGTTCAAAACGGTGTCGACGCAATGGAGATCATTCTGCGGCAAAAGCCCGATATCGTAATAACAGATATCCAAATGCCGGGACTGACGGGTCTGGAAATCGTTGAAAAAACCTGTGCGCAGGGAATGAATACCAAGTTCATCCTAATCAGCGGATACCGGGAGTTTGAATATGCCCAGCAGGCGATCCGCTTCGGTGTTGAGGAATATCTGTTAAAACCCATCAGAAAAACGGATCTGAATTCTATCCTGCAGCGGCTTATCCAGCAAAAAAACGCCGATTCCCGGATGCAGGGATATACGGATGAACTGCGCAACGAACTGCATGAAAAGACTTGCGTTTTGCGGGAAAATGAACTCCGCCAAAGTGTGCACGACGTCAAGCGCGTATTTCATGCCGAATACTTTCATTTTCAGCCGGGCGAGTTCCTTTGCGTAACCATTCATGCCAGCGTTCGTCAAAAGTCGGACATCGGTTCTGACGCCGTCCCGAAAGTGCTTGAAAATATATGTGCCCGTTTTGAGCATCGTTTCGAAGATTGTTGCTTTGACAACGAATACGTGCTTACAGACTGTGACGCTTTTATTTTACTAAACTATCCGGAAGAGCAAGGTATTTATTCCAGATGTCTGGAAGTATTGAAATCGCTGCAGCGCGAAACCGGAATTCAGTATCAATCGCTGTTGATTACCTTTGCAATGGGATTGCCCTTTTTCTCCGTTGAACAGATCGGACAGTCAATCGAAACCTCTGCGCGTGCAAGCCGATTGCGACTTTACGCTGGTACAGAGAGAATACTGGAATACCGAAACCTGTCCAAGAAGCTGTCGAACGCGCCATGCCGCGCTTTCGGTTCGGAGACAGAGCGGGAAATCATCCATCTTGTAAAAACGCTGCAAGCACAGGCGGCGATCGATCTGTTGGATGATTTTTACTCGCATTTCCATGACGCTGGGAGTATAGACGTCGGCGACCTGTTTTTTATCACGAGAGATGCGATTATCGGACTCCTTCACTCCATTCAGGAGTTCCTTCCTGATATCGATTCCCCCATCGCGGGAATTGATCCCCTTGATACAGAATTGCAAATCCGTTCCTACTTGGCCAATTGCGACAGCATTGATGAATTATGCGACTATTTTAAGCACTTTATCGTTTTAATCATTGAGCGTTGCCGCTGGGTTCAGCAGCAGAAGGTCGGAGAGCCGGTGCGAATTGCTCAAAAATACGTCCGTGACCATATTGACCGACAAGTTAGCTTGGAGGAAGTTTCCGCTTGCGCCTTCGTCAGCGCCGGCTACTTGAGTACACTGTTTAAGGAGCAGACAGGCAAGAGCTTTTCGGACTTTGTAATCGAGACACGGGTGGAAACGGCCAAGCGCCTTCTTTTGCAACCTGAATTGAATATCAGCCAAGTCGCGTTGCGAGTCGGCTATTCCGACTCGCGTCATTTCAGCAAGGTGTTTCAAAAAACAGTGGGAATCAAACCAACGGCATATCGCAAGTTCTATTCGTGAAAGCAAGTGACAGGATGGACCGCAGAGAGAAACGGCTGTATCGCTTTTTCTGTTTTATCACGTTTTGTATAACCGCCGTTGCGGTCTGCGTATGTGTTGCCTCGGCGTTTATTTCCGCTTGGATCGATCATTGGATCGTTGTATTGGCAATACTGATAGGATTTGTGTCAGCCCTGTCGGCACTTTGCGTCGGCATCGTCATCATCGGATACCTGATGTTTGGCTCGCTCGCGCTTCGCATGCCGCTCTGGGGGCACGTCGCACGCGTGATTGTTCGACGCATTGAAAGTAATGGAATGTATAAAAGCCCCCATCAGGAACTGGTTACGGAAATGCTGGAAACACAAGCGCTTCTTACAGCGCTTCAGAACCAGATCAATCCGCATTTTTTATACAATACGTTGGAAAGCATCCGCAGCAAAGCGCTCCTTCACAACGAAGAAGAAATCGCCACAATGACCGAGACGCTGGCTTTGTTGTTTCGCTATAACATCGGTCGCGACAAGGAAACCGCTTCTTTATCGGACGAATTGGAAAATGTAAAAAACTATGTAAAAATTCAGAATTACCGTTTTCGCGATAAATTCGTCCTGGAAATCGATATGGGCGAGATTGAGGATGTTTTGGATTCTTATCAGATTCCGCCGCTGACGCTGCAGCCTCTGATCGAAAACGCCATTCACCACGGGCTGGAACACAAAATGGAACAGGGTTTGATTCGGATTTATTGCACGTTGTCACAGCGCGAACTTCTAATCTTCGTGCAGGACAACGGGATAGGCATTCCCGCCGAAACAGTGGATCGTATTCGCCGACGCCTTCATGAAGACGAAGGCGTCCCAAAGCAAACCGCGGAAGGGAGCAATGGTTCCGGGATCGCTCTGGTCAACGTGCATCGACGGTTACAAATACTCTTCGGGCCGCAATACGGCCTGGAACTCATGAGCACTCCGAATATTGGAACGCAAATATGCCTATCCCTGCCAACTCCCGCGAGTCAGGAGCGCAAAGCTCATGAAATATGAAGTCTTTTCCATGCATGGAATCAGCAAATCCATAGATGAACAAACTGTATTGAGCGATATTTCGCTACGCGTTTTTCGGGGCGAAATCACTTTTCTTATCGGACCCAGCGGCAGCGGAAAATCGATACTGGCGCAAATTGCAGCCGGACAGATACTCCCCGATTGCGGATGCATGTATCTTGACGCAAAGCCCTATCGTCCCTCCTCTCAGGAAGATGCGCACGAACGGGGTGTTTTCTGCATTTCCGGCGGGACTATGCTGGCAAAGAATATATCGATCGGAGAAAACATCGGCTTGACCAAGCCGCCATTTTTTGCAGGCTGGAGATATAAAAAACAACTTGAGGCGTATGTGAGGCTCGTTTGTGAGCGCTATCGCTTTCAGTTGGACATATCAAAGAGCGCCTCGAATCTGTCATGGATCGAACAATTGCAGGTACACTGCGCACGCGCGGCCTTCGGGGGCGCAAAATTGTTGATTTTTGATAATGTACTGCATATGCTGACCAATAAAGAGACGGAACTCTTTTTTGAAAAAATTGCAGATTTAACGTCGAGTCAAATTACGTTCTTGATTATTGAGCCTTCTGCACAGCACGGACTTGCCTATGGAAACCACAGCATTCTTTTATTGGACGGGCGAATTGTTGCGGATCTGCCGCAAGGAGCGGATCGGTTAGCCCAAAAAGCGACGCTGATATTGGAGAACAACGGGTATGTCAAGGAACGCCGGAGTAACCAAGAAGATTTTTCAAATAAGGCACTGCGCAGTTTTCGCTGCATGACGCCTGACGGCTCATTGGAAATACCCGTACGACACGGTGAAATCCTGGGAATCAGTTCTCTCAGCAATGAACTTCTAGGCTGGTATGCAAACCATTTTTTCGGGAATCCCAAAACCTGCGCGCTATACCAGTACCCGAATCAAAAGGACATACGAGTTTTGACGCTCCAAAGCTTGCAGAACGACTATTTCCCAAATCTTTCCTTTCAGGAAAATGTGTTTCTGCCGGTGTTCTCTCATTTCAAAGCGTATGGATTTCTCTCCGAAAAACTGTACAGGACATTTTTAGAAAACGAACTGGCACAACACCTTTCCGTATCTCCCGATAAATGGAAAAAAAAGCTGTATCTCCTTGGGAACCCGGAACGTGAAGCTGCGGTGCTGTTCCGCACACTGCTGGAAGATTCGGAAATTATCGTTCTTTCCGGATTATCTGATCAAATCAACGAAGGGTTGCAACAGAATATACGCAGTATGATCACTCTTGCGTCAGCAAGAGGAAAAAGCATCATTCTGTTTGGGCAGAAAATTGAACGACTGAAGGAATTGTGTTCCAGAATTTTTTTATTAGAATAAGGACGCCGCAATATCTCGCAAAGAAACTGGTTCAATATCATCAAGAGGATAATCTGCAGGAGGGAGCAGACTTTGAAAGGTGCGGGATCTCTTAATTTCTACAGAAAATATGAATCCAGATGTTCCTTGAAAACGGATGCTATTAAACCACTGAACGAAATCCGGAAGTTTCTGTTGGAACGTCCCAACATTTCAAGGATGCGCAATAAATGAATTTGGGTTTGTTCATTTCCCTCAGACCCTATATAGGACAATATGTAGTGACCCCACAATTGTAAGGACGCGGATTTATCCGTAGTCTGGATCGTGAAAACAAAAACGGCGGCATGACCGCATACAATGGAGGTCACTACAATGAAAAGAATAATTTATGTTGGCACGGATGTCCACCTTACAAGTTATACAGTTTACTGTGTTCAGTTTGAACTCTTCGTTGAAGACAAGATCTTTGGTCACATGAAGCTGGAACCGACCGTAGCAAGTGTAAAACGCTACTTGGCGAAAATG
>JAAZKK010000087.1 GCA_012799825.1 Clostridiaceae bacterium
AAATATTACTATACAGATGTCGGTTTGCGAAATGCAAAGCTTGGTTTTCGCCAGCAAGAGGAGACACATATTATGGAAAATGTGCTTTATTGTGACTTGATTCGCAGAGGGTATGATGTGGATGTTGGGGTTGTAGAGCAGAATATAAAAACAGAAGAGGGAAAAAAGATAAGAAAACAGCTTGAAGTCGATTTTGTTGTTAATCGTGGGGAACAGCGTTATTATATTCAATCTGCATTATCGATTGTCAATCCTGAAAAAAGAGAACAGGAGATTGCATCGTTAATCAGAATTCCCGACTCGTTTGGTAAGATTGTTGTTGTTCGTGATTATATAAAACCGTGGAAAGATAATAATGGAATACTGTACATAGGTGTAGAACAGTTTTTGCTTGATGAGAATGCTATTACGCTGTGACGTTAATTTGATGAATTATCGGTATTTTGTTCTTAGGAATGTTCTTGGAAAAAAGATCGAGAAATAATGTATCAAATGAAAAGTGGTGGAATTATGAAGAATTCAATCAAACGATGCTTAGCAGGTCTTTTAGCCAGTTTACTGCTGTTACCCGCTTGTTCGCAGAAAATGGAAAGCGTATTGCACGTATTTCAGGAAAGTGAAAAAGTCGCAGGTTTTATCGTCCGAGAGAATACCCGATTAGATTTGGTGGACGCCGATGTAACATTATTGGAGCATGAGAAAACAGGGGCGCTGGTGATGCTACTTCAGAATAAAGATACCAACCGCACCTTTGACATTTCCTTCCGTACCCCAACGATGGATGATACGGGGCTTCCCCATGTTATTGAGCATTCCACCTTGCAAGGTTCCATGAAGTACCCCTCCCGGTCGCTGTTTTTTAACCTGATTCACCAGACCTACAACACCGACATAAACGCCATGACCACCGATGTGATGACCACGTACTCCGCGGCGTCCCTGTCGGAAAAGCAGCTACTTAAGTATGCGGACGTCTTCACTGACTGCGTGTTTAACCCGCTGTTTATGCAGGAGGAAAGCATTTTCCGCGAGGAGGCTTGGCGCTACACCCTGTCTGCTCCGGAAGATGAGCTGACGTTGTTAGGCACCGTCTACACAGAAATGCAGGGGGAATATACCATTGAAACAGCGGCAAGGTTCAATTTGAACAAAACTTTGTTCCCCGGCAGTCTGAAGGGCAACTCCCATGGCGGTCATCCCCAACACATCCCCAAAATGTCCTGGAACGATTTGAAAAAATATCATGATGCATACTATCATCCTTCCAACTCGTTGACGGTGCTTTACGGCAAGTTGGAAAATCCGGAAGCATTCCTTGCACTGTTGGATGGCTACTTTTCCGCTTTTGAAAAAAGACAATTTACCTTTGAGGACGCGGGTTACACTCCGCTTACTGCCCCTGTCAGCGCGGAGTTTGATTTTCCTGTGGAAAGTGACAGCGATACTACAAAGGGCTCCGTCGTGAAATTCGGCTACGCACTGAGGGAAATATCCGAAGAGGATGACAAGGTCATGCAGCTTTTAGAAATACTGCTGGACGAAGAATTCTCTCCCTTCCAGCAGGCCATGAAGGAGAAACTACCCTCTGCTACCGCCAGCTGTTCTTACAGCAATGGTAAGCCTGAGGCGGCACTGGTATTCGAAGCCCATGGTATGGCAAAGAAGGATGCTGCGAAGTTCCAGGCACTGATAGAAGATGCCCTCAAACTGATTGCAGAAAAAGGTTTTGATCAGGAGGCGGTGGAAGGCGTGGCGGCTTCTGCCCGCCTGACGCAACTGCTTTCCACGGAAAAAAGTAACGTTGGCGTTGACATTGCCACCGAAATCGCTTACTACTGGGCGAATTGCGGCGACACCAACGCCTACAGCGACTCTGTGGACAATAACGCCAACTTCGTGACCTTCGCCCAGGATGGCTCCTATCAGCGGGTGATTGGGGACTATCTGTTGGATAATGCCCGTACGGCGTTGGTGATTACCCAGCCAATTCCCGGCCTTAAGGAACAGCAGGCACAGGCCCTGAAAGAAGAACTGGCTGCCCGCAAGGCCACAATGAGCAGGGAAGAATTGCAGGCCCTGGTGGACGCTACCAATGCACAAGGCAAAAAGGAACAGGATGGCGCGGAGCTGTATGTTCAGCAGTTGCAGGCGGTGGAAGTAGCCAACCTGCCGGTAGAAAAACGCATGTATACCATCACCGATGAGCAGGGGGAGGACGGCGTGCGAAGGATGCACGCCAAAGCCTCCGTCAGTCAGGTGGGACAGGCCATGCTACTGCTGCCCGCCCACGCTATTAAGCAGGAAGACCTGCATTGGTACAAGTTGTATACTGACTTGCTGGGCAATCTGGATACCCGGCAATACGATAATGCACAGTTAAGTGCCTTGATCACCCGCTACTTCAATAAACTGGAACTGCGCCCTAGGGTGTTCACCGGCCCTGACGGCAAGGGCTTTGATCCCTACCTGTACTTTAGCTGGATTGCCTTGGATGAGGATATGCAGCCGGGCTACGATTTAGCCTTTGAGTTGCTGTTTAACACCAAGTTGGACGATGCTCGGAAGATAAATGACATGGTAGGACAGATAAAGAGCATGCTCAAGCAAAGCCTGACCAATGACGTGTCCAAATTGCTGATCTACCGCGCCTTTGCCAGTGCTTCCCGTGGCTTGACCTACCTTACCTACCTGAACCATCTGGATTATTATGCTTTCCTTGAAGAAACGGAAAAAATGCTGGAACAAAATCCTGAGGAAGCTCTCGAACGGCTTCAGGCCATACAATCCTTCTTTCAGGTGCGTAACGGGGCTGTGTCCGCCTTCGTGGGCAGCGAAGAAAGCAGCCGGATTCACCGCGAGGCGGCGGATGCCTTTCTTATTCGTCTGGAAGAAAAGCATCGTGAAAATGCGGAATATCAATTGCCGGAGATTGCCCACTCCGAGGGCATCGTGGTGGATGCCGCCGTCCAGTACAATATGATCTACGCTCCCAACGAAGCCCTTGGGCTAAAGGAACGCAACGGGGAATTTGACGCTGTTGCCATGCTGGTATCCGATATGTTCCTGTACCCCGATTTGCGTGACCGGTACGGCGCTTATACCGTGGAGCACTCTGCCAAGGATGAAGGGATATTTATCTTCACCTTCCGAGACCCCAATGTGGAAAAAACTTTTGAGGTCTATGCCCGGCTGCCCGAGCGCATTGAGGGCTTGGACTTAGACCAGAAAACCTTGGATGGGTACATTCTGTCCGCCTACAGTAAATTGGCCCTGTCTCAAGGAGAATTATCCGGCGCTGCGTCGGCGCTGCTGGACGCGCTGAGTAATAAGCCTCAGGAACGGATTCTGACCTGGATGCGTCAGCTGAAAGAATTGACGGTGGATAAGGTAAAAGCCTATGGAGACCTTTACAGGGCTCTGAACGAAAAGGGTTATATTTCCACCGGCGGCAGCGCGAATGTCATCAAGGAAAACGAAGCGCTCTACGAAAAAGTGTACAATCCCTTCGCCGCGAAGGACAGCTCTGATTGAAATTAGAACTAAATATCGGTCGATCGGTACCAGAAGAAACTACAATCAGTCCTGATGACGGCAAAGCGTTTGAGGGGGGCTGCCAGTAAAATGGTGGGAAGTTTCACTATTAATGCGGAATGGATTCCATTCGAGAAATCTATTGTTTGAAACCACCTACACGGAAGTCAGAGTTTCGTGTAGATGGTTGGCCGCACTCAGTGAGCAAACGCAGATAATCAAGACACTTGATAACCGAACACGACAAAAAATGACCGAATACGACGAAGATATTGAATCAACGATGTCATGCAGATACCATAAAAATACATGTATTAA
>JAAZKK010000020.1 GCA_012799825.1 Clostridiaceae bacterium
AGAGTAGTTGGGCGAAAAGCTCCAGAGAATTGCCGGTTGGTGCGAGGCAACAGTAATAACCCAATGAAGTTCATTCTTGCGAGCAGTGTGTTGAACTAACAGTAGGCACAACGGGATGCGACCGTCATATCGCGAGGGCTTGTAGGAGCCTATGGAGGTATCGGCCGTGAGGTCGATGCGAAGCAGAGTGGTACCACGATTTATGATCGTCCCTGCAGAGATAGGGGACGATTTTTTTATGTCATTTCGCAGATACATGCGATGAATAAAAAATCACAGCAATGCAATTGGAGGAACATAAACTGAATCAAGAGACGAACAGTCTAAGATTCATATCGTTTCGCACCTTGAGCAAAGAGAAAGGAATGGATTATAAAAATGAAGAAGAAGGTATCTGTCATACTGGCTCTGATACTTCTGGCGGTCTTATTGACAGCCTGTGCCAATAAGCCCGGCAACGAAACGGCAGGCAGCAACACGGATGCTAATGCAAAAAAATATACTGTCGGCATCTGCCAACTGATGGTTCACGATTCCTTAGATCAGGCGACGAAAGGCTTCATCGGCGCCCTGACGGAAGCGATGGAAGCAGAGGGCAATACGGTTGAGATCGATACCCAGGTTGCAGGTGAAGCAAATCTTTGCCCTACCGTCATCAACGCTTTTACCGCAAAGAATGTTGACCTGATTATGGCAAACGCGACGCCCGCTCTTCTCGCCGCCGCAAATGCCACGACAAGCATCCCTGTTCTGGGCACCTCGATCACCGATTACGCCGATACGTTCGCCGGCAATATTCCCGACAATGTGTCCGGCACCTCGGATGCCGTTCCGTTTGATGAACAGGCCAAGATGATGATTGAAACGCTCGGTCTTGTTGCAGGCGATCAGGTTGGAGTCCTATATTGCACGAACGAATCCAACTCTCTAATCCAGTATGAGGCCGTTAAGAAAGAGTTTGAGGCCGCAGGCATTGTCGTAAAGGCATACACCTTCTCAGAAACCACCGAGCTGCAGACGGTTACAAACTCAATGGCTAACGAGTGCAAGGCAGTTTATATTCCTTCCGACAACACCGTCGCCGCCAACGATGCCATTGTCGGCACCATCTGCACCGAGAAGAATGTACCTGTCTACACAAGCTACGGCGGCGATATCTGCTATGCAAGTCTCGCCATCGACTACTATCTTTTGGGGCGTGATACTGGTCAAATGGCCGCTGATGTCCTGACTGGGAAAAAGGCGATTTCCGACATTGAGATCAAGACACAAACGCCTATTGTCTCTTATAACGAGGAACTGTGTGAGAAATTGGGTATCAACATTCCCTCCAAATGATTGATTGGGGGGTTGCTGTCCAAAAGTGTATTTTGCCTAAGGCTTTCCGGAGTGACCTCGTCGACTTAGGCGAAAAAAGTCAATAACAAGATTTGAGGTAAAAATGGCATTCATAAACGCTTTGCCCGGCGCGGTTGCAGAGGGCTTGATATGGGGACTGATGGGGATTGGCGTCTACCTATCCTTCATAATACTCGATATTGCGGATCTGACGGTGGACGGTTCAATCTGCACCGGCGGGTGTGTATGCGCCGTATTGTTGGCGAACGGTTTTCCCGTTTGGTTGAGTGTTGTCGCGGCGTTTGCAGCTGGCGCTTTGGCCGGTTTTGTAACAGGTCTTCTGCACACCGCATTCGGAATTCCTTCCATCCTTGCCGGCATTTTGACGCAACTGATGCTCTATTCTGTCAACCTTACGATTCTCGGCGGCAAATCCCTTGTTGCCATTGATCCTAGAGCAAACAAGCTTCTGGTACACATGAGCGATAATCCTCGCTCGATTATTACCATGGGCATTTTTGTGGCGGCTACGATTATCGGACTTTGGCTGTTCTTTTACACAGAGTTCGGTTTAACCATAAAGTCTACCGGCGACAACCCCGATATGAGCCGTGCCCAAGGCGTCAATGTGAAACTTACACAAGTGCTGGGACTTTCGATTTCAAACGGCATCGTTGCCTTGGCCGGCGCCATGCTTGCGCAGTACAAAGGCTCCGCAAACATCAACGACGGCCGCGGCGCGATCGTAATCGGTCTTGCCGCCATCTTTATCGGCCTTTCCGTCTCGCTTAAAATCAAGCCCAACTTTGTTGTGAGTATGATTGGCGTTACGTGCGGAGCGATTGTCTACTACATCGTCTACAACGTTGTCATTCTGCTTGGACTTAAAACGGACTTCTTGAAAATGTTCTCCGCCATCATTGTTGCAATATTCATAGCGGTGCCCTACATAAAGAAAGAATATTTCGCCAGACAGCGAAAAATGCCTTCCAATGGCGCCAAAACCCGGATAAATGGAGGAAATAATGCTTAAGATCACCAATTTACATAAGACCTTTGATCCGGGCACTATTAACGCGAAAACGGCTCTTGACGGGATTGATCTTCATCTGAAAGACGGCGATTTCGTCACGGTGATTGGGGGTAACGGCGCAGGCAAATCCACTCTTTTGAATGCGATTGCCGGTGTTTGGAAGCCTGACTTCGGCACGATTGAGATTGACGGTGTCGACGTGACGCTGATGCCTGAATACCGTCGGGCAAAGTATTTAGGAAGAGTGTTTCAGGATCCCATGAAAGGCACAGCGCCCGATATGGAGATCGCAGAAAATCTTTTCATAGCCTCAAAACGAGGCACCAAACGCAGATTTGTCTGGGGTGTCCGGAAAAAAGATCGTGCTCTCTACAAGGAACTTCTTGCAACACTGGATTTGGGGTTGGAAGATCGGATTTCTCACAAGGTCGGACTTCTTTCCGGCGGCCAAAGGCAGGCCGTTACGCTGCTGATGGCTACGCTAAACCGTCCGAAGCTGCTTCTTCTGGACGAACATACGGCGTCTCTCGATCCGAAGACAGCCGTAAAAGTGCTTGAATTGACCGACCAGATTGTTCATAAAAATAAACTGACCACACTGATGATTACTCATAACATGAAAGAGGCCATCGCACATGGCAACCGCCTGATCATGATGCATGAGGGCAGGATTATCGTGGATATATCCGGAGATGAGAAAAAGAATCTCACGGTTGAACAGTTGTTGAATCTATTTATTAAGGCAAGTGACGGCGACATTTCCGACAGAATGGTATTGAGTTAATTTTCATGTTTCAGACTTTGCCAAGACTCTCTTCATGGACAGAATCTTCATTGGCGTTAAGGCGTTGATAATCCTTGCCGGCATACAATTTAAATAAGAAATATACACGAAAAAAATCACGATTGCTGTTGAAATAGCTAGAACTCCGGCCCTAAAGACCGGAGTTTTTCGTGCAGTTATTTTGATGCATGAGTTTGTATATTTATGAGAAGATAAATCCATTGTTTTAGCATGCGACGGAAAGGGAAACGTCTTTTTTTGTGATTAATTGCACTGATCATAGAGACTGGAAAACGACAAAATATACCCTAGGGAGTGCGCGATGAAGAATATAGGATTAATAGGAACAGGCGTTTTGAGCAAGGCTTTTGTAGGAGGCTATCTGGCACATTTGACAGATGATTATAATCTGGTGGGCGTCTTAGGCTCTTCCCCAAAAAAATCTGAAGACTTTGCAGATCAATATGGAATTAAAGGTTATGAGTCGATTGAGAAATTGATCGAAGACGATATCGATATTGTCGTGGAATTTGCAGGAGTCCCTGCCATCGCTACCTACGCAGAAAAGATACTTAAAGCCGGTATGGATTTGATACCTGTATCTACAGGAGCCTTTGCCAATGAAAAGCTGCTGAATAGTTGCAAGGAAATATTAAAAGGTAAGAATAATAAAATGTATTTGCCCGCGGGCGCCATTGGCGGCTTAGATTTCATGAGGGCTCTTACCTTGATGGGTGGACTGGAATTGGACTTCTACACCGTCAAGAATCCTAGAAGTTTTAATAAACAGGAAATAAAAGAAATTACAACCATCTTTGAAGGTACAGCGAGGGAAGCCATTGCAGAATTTCCCAAAAATACGAATGTAACCGTAACGGCAGCCTTAGCCTCCGTAGGAATAGATCATACCAAGGTCAAAATAGCTTTAGATCCGGAAGTATCAAGCAATCAACACACGATCTCTCTTAAGACCCCTAGCTCGGAAGTCACAATTACTACAAAATCCATTCCAAGCCCGGACAATCCGGCCTCATCGACTCTAGCAGCTTGGTCAGTCGTCGGACTTCTGGATAATCTAAGAAATGACATCAGGTTTTTCTGATAAAAAACTTAAACCTGCGAATCTATATAAAGTATAAACAATGTGATTCGACGTTTTTAAGATCAGCATAACCTAAGACGATACGTTTAGCGTCTCACAATTTTGATACAATGACAACCGAAGAGCAAATCAGATTTTCGTGGAGCAGACGCAATGTTTTGGAATGCTAAAAACGGAACGGTCGCGATCGACAATACGGAAATGAACTACGTTTCCTTTGGTCATGGCAATAAAGCATTGATCATTTTGCCCGGTTTGTCTGACGGTCTCATTACGGTAAAAGGGAAAGCATTGCTATTGGCAAGGCCGTATAAAATCTTCTTTGAAAAATACACGATTTACATTTTCAGCAGAAGGAAAAACTTGCCTGAAGAATTTTCAATCAAAGAGATGGCGGATGATCAGGCAAAGGCGATGCGAAAGCTTGGCATCAAGAGAGCATCTGTTATGGGCGTTTCTCAAGGCGGGATGATTGCCCAATATCTTGCCGTTGACCATGCGGAGATGGTTGAAAAACTCGTTCTTGCTGTTTCCGCGCCGCGGGCAAATGAGATAATACAATCCAGTGTTACTAAGTGGATTGAGTTTGCAAATCAAGGCAATCATAAGCAGCTCATGATAGACGTGATCGAAAAGAACTATTCGTCGAAATACCTTGCGAAATATAAAAAATTCTATCCTATCATCGGAATTGTCGGCAAACCGTCCAATTACAGAAGATTCTTAATAAATGCCAACGCGATCCTCCAGTTTGATATTCTTCACGATTTGAAGAACGTTACCGGTCCAACACTGATTATCGGAGGAGAAGAAGATAAAGTCGTTGGAATACAAGCCTCTTACGAGATGAACGAACAAATTGCTGGCAGCAAACTGTATGTATACGCCGGATTAGGCCATGCAGCCTTTCAGGAAGCAAAAGATTTCAATCAACGAATTTTCGATTTTTTGGAAGCGACACAATAGAACGATTATTCCGTATTTATTTGAACCATGAATAAAATAAGGCCTATGCCTTCTGTTCATACAGAAGGAGACAACGGTAATCTTTCTTATGGGACACTTGTTTTCTAAAATCAAGCGCGTTATCTTCTTAACGTCTAGGCTGTTCTTATATTCTCTACATGCTATCAAAAATGCGTACGATACAAGTTGCTATCCATTTAACGCACATTCGGAACATCCTCCAAAGGCATCCATTTTTCATACATTGTGTCACAGATGCCGGTGAAAATATTGGATTGATAATAACTTTCTACTTGGAATGTCAGTCCACGTTTAATTGCCATATCACACTGTTTCCTAGCAACCTCCATCACCCTTTTATCTATAAGTTCAAATACATCCACAATATAGCCAGTGATAATAAACAGGGACGGATCAAACAGATTCGTTAGGATCAACACTAACTTCCCAACCAAGGTTCCTATCCGTGTCAGCAACACTTCATATTTTTCTTGGTTTTCGTAGATATACTGAACGAAATCAGACCACTGATCATAAAGAGGCTTTCTAACATCGCGATTCGGAAAATATGTTAACAGACGTTCAAGTAACAGTTCCGTTTCTACACAACCGTAGGCACCACAAGTGGGGCATTGGAGCGACATATCTCCGATGGGGATATGAGCAACCTCGGCACCGTACCCATTCTTTCCACGCAGAAGACTGCCATTACAGACGATTCCTGTACCAACACCCAGCGAAATATCCAGACAAACAATATTATCTAATTTTGTTGTAGTAAGGGCTGAGACCGCCTTAAAGTTGCTGGAGTTGTCAATAAATACAGGAATATCAAAGTATTTCTGGAATATCTCTTTGAGTGGTACATTAGCAAACAAATCGATAGAACTGCTGATTAACTTACCATCAAAACGATCATAAATAGCAGGCACCGCGATACCAACGCCAATAAAATGTACTTCCCGATCATAACACTCAGAAACCGTATCAAACACACTTTTTGCAAAAGCTGCAAGTTCTTCGGGCTGATCGATAGTAGAAATATCATAAGTCTCGCTATAAATGATTTGGTTGCGAACCGTCGATATTGCCAGCTTCATCACATTGAGAATCTGGAAATCGATACAAACCACTAGGAAGTTTTGATGCACAAAAGTCACACGTACGGGATTACGGCCAACTCTAGAATTGATTGTTTTCTTGTTGGACACGATTCCAATCTGTGCCAATTCAGCACAAATATTGCTCACTGTGGTGATGCTTAACCCAGTTTTCACAGAAATATCCCTTTTCGTAAGGGTATCATCAAAACGAATTAGATCCGTGATGATTTTGGCATTCTTATTCTTGATATCTATGACATCCCTAATCAAAAAATGAGCCTCCAATTCATATCTTTAGATTACCAAAGATTACCCCATAATATGTAGTGTGCAAAAAGGCTACCCATTTTTTCTCTCTAACACGCAAATAATTTAGATTAATCTTATGCTATAGGGAACCAAAATGGTACCAATGGAATAGAAAACCTGAATCTAATTGAGACAACACAAATTGTGCGAGTATCCAGTTTTTGTGAGAATACACGGATCCAATATAATTGAACCCGTGTATTCTTTAATAAGCAGTTAACCCTTTATGATAATTTGTCACAATTCAAGAAAACTTATCAATACTTATCAAAGTCCCACAGATCGTTCATATTACTCTGATCAACCATGGGAGCCTCAGCATAAGTAACGCGATCCTGCTTCTCGCCTGCAATGTCCTTCAGAAGAGCCTGAACTGATTTATCCGCAATCTCATATGGAGACGAGCTACTGAAAGTTAGGTAATACTCATGCCCATCACGGATTGCCTCAAACCCCTCCTTGCTCCAGTCGCCAACAGCAGCAACCTTGACACCTTTCTTATTCTGAGCCTCCAGAGTGGAGATTGCACCCCAAGCAGTGTTCATCTCACTGCAAATAATCAGGTCATAGTCACCAGCATAGTTGGCTGTAACGTTGGCAGCACCTTCTCGGGAACCTTCAGAGTCTAGATCAACATAGGTAACATCTAGATCTGTAGCATCCAAGACAGATTTAACAGCAGACATACGTTCTTGGTGACGTTCATACTCCATCCAAGATTCCATTAAAATGGTAGCTTTACCATTTAATTCGTTTTTGATGTAATCAACGAAATACTCACCAACCGCCTCTCCCATCTTGGTATTGCTCTGAGAAACGTGGGTAATAATGCCCTTGTCGGTATTTGCGCCCCCATCAAACAGAACCATGCGGATACCTGCATCAGCAGCTGCTTCAATAGCGGGAACACAGACGTCCAAAGTAGGAGGGTTGACGAACATGTAGTCAACGCCCATCTCAACGAAGTTCTCAATTTGACGGGTTTGCAACTCACCGTCGGTATTGGAGTTCTGAAGCACGACCTCGGCACCTAAAGCCTTCAGACGATCAACAATACCATAGTTCATCTCGATACAGAAGTCATCCTCTAGATAGGAAGCAGAAATTCCAATTAGCTTACCTGCAAGAGGTTGATCCTCACTGGGTTCGGTTCCGGTGCTTTCTATGGCACCGGGGTCAGTACTTTTGCTTGTGTCTGTTTTGGCACCTGTATCGGTGCTGGTGCTGGCGTCTGTTTTGGCACCAGTTTCAGTGCCGGTATTTTTGCTATCACAACCGACCATCAGCGCCATTAACATGGCCAATACGAGCATAATTGATAATACTCTTTTCATTTTTTAATCCCTCCATTATTAATATTTTTATTCTTCAGCGTTTGCTGAAAATAATCCCGTTAAACACACAGAGATAGGATTTTCTCTTGCGTACCCTCCCCGTGGGCGAACTCACCGACCAGTCGTCCCCTGCTCATAACAACAATTCGGTCACAAATACTGAGGAGCTCTGGCATTTCCGAGGAAATGACAATCACAGTCTTGCCCTGCTCTATCAAATCCTTAATGATGCCATAGAGTTCCCGTTTAGCACCTACGTCTACACCGCGGGTAGGTTCGTCTAGAATCATGATCTCACTGTCGGCCATTAGCCATTTGGCGATAACGACTTTCTGCTGATTGCCACCAGAAAGGTTCATGACTTTTGTCTCTACGCTAGGAGTTACTACGCGTAATTTCTCCACGTACCATTCCGCGTATTTATACTCTTTGCGTAGGTTTAAAAGCCCCCACTCTAACACCTTGTCGATTGCTGTCAACGTGATATTATTCTTCACTGTGGATTGAAGAGACAATCCGAACCTCTTACGATCTTCAGGAACTAGGCCAAGGCCATTCTTGATGGCTGTGCGAAAATTCCACTTGACCGGTTGACCTTTGTACAGCACCTCACCGGAGTCAATTTTGTCAATGCCTAGCAACGCTCGAGCCAATTCCGTACGGCCAGCACCAACTAGACCTGCGATACCCAATACTTCACCCTTGCGTAACTGCAGATCTATATCTTGTAACACGCCGGCCCGGCTAACTTTTTTTGCCTCTAGAATTACCTCATCAGAGATGGAACAGTTATGCTTAATAAACTCATTCTCCAACTCACGACCTACCATCAATGTAATCAGTTTGTCACGAGTTACCTCAGCAACAGGCATAGTTGCCACATGACAACCATCACGCAAAACAGAGATGTTGTCAGCTAGGCCAAAAATCTCATCCATGCGATGAGAGATGTAAATAATGGTATACCCACTGTCACGCAGGGTACGCACGATGCCAAACAATACTTCCAGCTCTCGCTCCGTTAGCGTCGCAGAAGGCTCATCCATGATAATGATCGAAGCTTCTCTGGAGATGGACTTGCAAATTTCAACGATCTGTTTCTTAGCCACAGACAGAGTTTGGACGATGGTATCCGGATCTAGCTCTACTTGGAGGTCAGAAATCATCTTTTCTGCCCGTTTGCGCATTTCTTTCCAGTTCACAAGTTTGGCTTTTGTATAAATTAAGTTGCCCAAAAAGATGTTCTCCGTGACAGTTAGTGTTTCAGAAAGCTTGAACTCCTGATGTACCACACTGATGCCTGCCCTCTGAGCCTCCACGGGAACCTTGAACTTTTTCTTCTTTCCATTGATATAGATATCTCCAGCATCGGGCTGATAAATACCAGAAAGAATCTTGATCAGAGTAGATTTTCCGGCACCATTTTCTCCTACCAAAGCGTGAACAGTGCCTCGCTGAATCTGGATGCTCACATCATCCAATGCTTTAACACCCGGAAAGGTCTTTGTGATATGCTCCAACTGTATCGCAATGTCGTTCATAACATTTTTTCCTTATACAGCTTGTTTGGTTCGGATCGCATCCACGCCCATGGCAAAGAGCAAGATACCACCCTTAAATACGTCCTGAACAAAGGGGTTCACATTGAGAAGGGTCATGCCGTTGAACAACGCAACGGAAAACATGACACCAAACATGGCAGCAAAAATCTTACCTTTGCCACCACTTTGAGAGACTCCGCCCAAAACGGCACCAATCATTGCTTCAAATTCGTAGCCAGTACCGTTAGCAATGTTGGCAGAATCCAGTCGGGAAATCAGTACACAAGCACTAACGCCAGCGAAGAAGCCAGCTATAACGAAAGCAAGTATTCGATATAATTTCACGTTGATACCAGCAAAGTAAGCTGCCTCGGGATTGCCACCAATCTCATAATAGTAGCGACCCATACGCGTCCGTTTCATCATAAAAGCCATGAGGGCATAAAGTACGATCATTAATACGACACTGACCGGGATTGTATCGAAAACAAAACCGCGACCAATAACCTTGATCGACTTATCAAGAGGCGCAATCGTCTTAGTAGAGGTTATTAGTTTTGCGCAGCCCTGACAGACCAACTGCATGCCCAACGTAGTAATAAAAGGGGGAATCCCAATGATAGTCGTTAACAAACCATTGATAAGACCGACTAGCATAGCAACTAGAATGCCAATCACCAGAGATAACCAAGGCCCAAGTTCTAACATTTCCATAAAATATGCCGAGATAAAACCGCTGAGACAGACATTTTGACCTAGGGACAGATCGAGCTGCCCAGTTATGAGCAATAACGCTTGACCAAGCGCTACAATAGCAACTGTACTGGTCTGCAATAGAATATTCATCAAGTTGGACACTCGTAGAAATCTTGAATCTGCCATGGTAATCGCTATCATTAATACAATCAGTGCCAACACAATGCTATAGTCTCGGGTAAAACTTTTCACCTTGCTTCCTATTTTTGTATCGATCTTCATCAGGTCATCCCTTTCTGGTAGCTCCCCTCAAGATTGTTTTCTCAGCAAAAAACTCTAAAAAAACTCAACACCGCACCAATCAACAAGTGTGCTTGCGTAATTCTTGATGCATTCAATATAATCACTAATCGAAACTTTTTCGTTAGGTTTATGGATGTCTGCGGTATAGCCAGGACCGTAAAGTATGGAGGGAACGCCTGCATTCGCCAGATGACGTGCATCATTTCCAGCAAAAGATGCCCCAATTGGAGCACCCGAATTTTCGGCTAACACATGAATTAATTCGAAAGTAGGATCCGTACTATGGGGATCCACATGCTGATACCAATCCAGTATAGGTGGATGCTCGGACAACCAAGGATCGGAAGCACATGCCCAATTAATAGCCTCCTGTACCTCAGCGCGGATCATTAGACCATTGATCTCACGAGGCTCACCATTCCAGTACTTTTCCACCGGCAACATATCCACTTGAAAACTCATCCGACAGCGATCTGGGATCGCGGTACCGGAGGTTCCAGCACTAATCATACACAGGGTGATGCCAGGACTAGGCATTACTGGATGACACTTGGTTGCCAGCCACCGATGTTCGAGATCGTCCAGAGCCTTCTTAATGATCAGTGCCTTCTCTACCGCATTGTGCAACTCCCATTTATATAAGGGATGACCTGTCTGACCCACAACATCAATATGGAGTAACATCACGCCACGAGATGCAATGTGGATCTCACCGTTGGTAGGCTCAGCAATAATAGCCCCATCGCATTTGGGTTTGTCCGCTCGACGGGTATAGTCCAGAGTACCGTTCCCGCCTCCCTCTTCATCCACAACACTCAGATATACACAGTCACCCTTTAACTTGCCATGCTTCAGTACTGCCTCTAGCGCAAAAAGTTGAGCGCACAGACCTGCCTTCATATCAGCAGAGCCCAAGCCATAGAGATTACCGTCCTCAATGTGTGCAGACCAAGGATCATGCTTCCATTTATTAATGTCGCCCGGATCCATCGTATCCACGTGGCCGGTCAACAATAGTGAACGACCTCCACCGACTCCTTTAAATATTGCCTCAAGATTGGGACGTCCTTTGTAGTTATGACCTGACGGGCACTCGGGAGAATCCTTCATTCTTTCATAATCCGGTTCCATCAGCTCCGTCGTTGCGCCCATCTTCTCTAAACGATCCCGTAGAAACAGCTGAGCTTGAAGTTCTTTGCCATCAATTCCATGTTCAATAACAGCACTATTGATTCGTACAAGATGCTGCAATAGCGCAATCGCCTCTTCCTTATTTTGTTCAATATAATTAATAATGTCTGCCTTTGTCATATATTTTAATCGCCCTTTCCTGTTAACTCATGCACAGCAAAATCAGCCGCGAGTCTTGCCTCCAGCAACATTAATGGTTACACCGTGAATATAGCTTGCCCGATCGGATAGCAGAAACACAGTTGTATTGGCTACTTCAGACAATTTACCGCTACGTCCCAAAGGTATAGTGGAAGTATCTAGATATCCTTTGCGTAACTGCTCAACAGTAATTCCCCTCGTGTATGCAAGTGCCTCCTCATAAGACAAGGTGCGTAGCCCAGTTGCTTCCAGAATGCCCGGCGCAATGCCAACCACACGGACACCTTTCTTGCCCAATTCCTTTGCCCAAGAACGAGTTAGAGAGTTAACAGCATTCTTGGTTGCAGCGTAGACACTCTGACCCTCGCTTCCCTCCAGTCCGGCCTCGGAAGACATGTTGACAATAACGCCATGTCCCTGTCTGACAAGTATGCGAGCAACCGCCTGTGCACACAAATACACACCTTTTAAATTGACGGCCATAACCTTGTCCCACACAAGCTCATCGAGTTCGTACTTCTGCTCCTCATCCACTAATAGACGGGGAATATTGATGCCCGCATTATTCACCAAGCCATCAATAGTCCCATAAGTTTCTAATACCTGTGCGACCATAACGTCGATGCTCTTTTTGTTGGTCACGTCCGCAACGATATATGTCAAATTATTCCCAAGCGCGTCGATCTCAGGCGGCACGGGACTTTTGTCACACACCACAACTTTTGCACCATTGGCTAACAGCTCCTGAACCACAGCTAGACCGATACCGGAAGCACCTCCAGTAACAATAATGACCTTATCCTCTAAATTTAACCAAGACATGATGTTCTCCCTCGCAATCATAGCTTTTGACTATGATGAAATTCTGGATTGTTTCGTCCCCTTAGGAAACGGGAAAGAGAACAAATTTAGCTGGATGTTCCTCAGACGTTTCTTTAGGGCTAATTTCGCTGTTGGTTCAGATCTTTTTTCTGGCATAACGCCAATAATTCTTTCTATGTTCACTTTGGTTAATAATTATGTCTTTTCAAAGTTTTAAATGGTTTTCTTGACTTATGTGTGAAACAGCAATTCCATTGCTCCGATGGTTCCAGTATCGGCTCCAAGTTTCGCAAATCGGAATTCTACGGGATATCCCGTATTTTCATACTGATTAAAAATTTCCTTTGCCTTGTCAAACAACATATCTCCAAAATTTATTAGACCCCCGCCAAAGACAAATACCGGAATATTTAATGTCTGGTACAAGTTAAACAACCAAAGTCCAAGGTAGAATGCCATATGATCTACAGCCTGCAGAGCTAAATTATCTCCAGCACGTGCTGCGACCAGCAAATGTTCTGCAGTGATCTTATCAGGATTTCCATCGACTAGATCAAGCATGGAGGTGGTCTCTCCTTGAGCGATCCTTGCTTGAATTCTTTTAACGATCATAGAGCCGGAAATATGGGACATGTAGCATCCCCGATTTCCGCAACCGCAAAGGAGATTATCGTCTGGAGTAATAATGCCGTGACTACTCTCTCCGGCCCATCCGTAGGCACCTTGGAACAGTTTTCCATTGATAATGATTGCACTGGAACAGCCAGTACTTATGGGGCAATAAATCATATGTTGCAGTCCGCGTCCCGCACCGTGATAAAACTCGGCCAACGCTGCGGCATTGGCGTCGTTGCCTAGGACGACCCGTGTTTGCAAGCGATCCTGAAGGTATGATCTGGCGTCGAAATCTCTGATTTTATTCAGATTAGCGGTCTTGATGATCCGTCCTTGGTTCTGATCAATATACGAGGGCATTCCGACTCCCACGCCTCCTAGTTGGCTGGGGGAGAGGTCTAGGCCTTCTAAAATCTGTTGCACCTGACTTATCAAATCGTCAAAGAACGGGACGCATTCGGCTTCTTTTGAAGCTGGCTGCCGCCAAGTTTTTACTAAGAGACGTTCATTATTGAATAGTCCATAGGCTATCTTTGTACCGCCGACATCAATCCCAATGTAATATTGGATCACCTGTGCCCCTCCTCAAATTCGTTTGCCGTACTTCAACAAATGCTGCTCTGCCTCAGCGCACCAGAGACCTCCGTTTTTCTCACAAATGTCTGCTAATGTTGCCAAAACAGGGTCAGTTTTACCTAGCTTGCGAAAATCAGCAATATTTGTCAGTGGCATTTCAATATGGGGATAAATAATCTTTTTGAACCCCTGCAGTTTCGGCAGAGCTAAAGTTGCTTCTGCCGCGCTGTTAAGTCCCCCGACGTGACTCACAAGTACCGCTGGATTTAAGCGTCCCTCACTCATCATTTCTAGAGACTCCTTCATTGCGCTGGAGGAGCCACCGGAAGAACCACAATGGTGGGTTGCGTTATAATGCACATTGTAAAAATTGATGGATGCTTTGAATTCCGTATCCATCGGTCCGGCAAAAAAGTTGAGACAGCCATCATAGGAAAGCAAGGAATCCGCCATTTCCACCATTTTCTCGGAGGGAGCAAACACGAAGATATCATTGTATCCTTGACCGTTTGTTAGATCCAGTAGTGACTGCCGTAGCTGCAAATCCTCAGGCTCCTTTTCATTGACATAAATCAGATCCACACCTTCTGCTGCAGCCATCTCTCGACTTAATACGTGAGCCGCATGAGCCAATTTGACAGCGTTTCTTCCGGTCACTACCAGCCGCTTGGGTTTGCGGTCACAGTTTATAGCGTAGTCAATGGCTGCTAAACCCATAGAACCAACACCGGCCATCAACAGCATATTGCCATCTTTTACAGTGCCGACTTCCACCCCATAGTCGCCTTTGCTCAAATGGATATTAGAATGGAAAGCCTGAATCACACAAGAATACGGTTCTGACAAAGATGCCTCAAAAGCACCCTTCCCTGTATATTCGATCAGAGCATCCACATCTACATAGGCAGCAGGAATGATCATGTAGGTAGCGTTTCCGCCACAGAATTCAAAGGAATAGCCTGCAGAATCAAAAGTATTGGGCAAAATTGCCGTCTGCAGGGCGTAGCGCCGGCCGACCTGATACTTGTCCGGACACTCTTCTCCCAACTGCAGAATGCGGATGCACATTTCGTGACCCAAGATAACTGGATGCTGTGCTATGTCAGCTGGAACACGTTTATGTTTCTCGCCCAGCATTGCGCATTTATATGTCGAGGTGCAGAGACTATTGGACAGTACTTCCACCAAAATATCTCTTTTACCGAGCGGCGGAAGTTCAAATGTATCCAAGCGTATATCCAATGCCCCGTGGAGCCGCACAGCTTTTGTCTCCATTTTCAAACCCTTTCTTTGCCTACTACAATAGAATGAATGTATTCATAAAATGTTTCTGGCAGTTAGTCTCTTGTGCCTTGGTACAGCATGGCAACAACTTCAAAACGAAAAACACTTCGTCCGTTGTATTTTCAAGTTTTTCCACTTATTTATCGGTCTTTAATTCAAGCCAAGCATAAAATCGATCTTTCGTTTCTACTGATCCGATCATCGGACAACTGCAAAAAATCAGCGGATGAAACCTAGGCGGAGAGTTAGCCAGATGGTCAAATACAACATAGAGCCACAAAAATCTTTGTAGTTTTTCATACATTTTCCTCACATCCTAGTTTTCAAGGTGAAAAAAATTCCTTTGTTGCACTTTGAGTTCATCAATTCTGCACCCTGCTCATAATGATCAAAACGGTTAAGAAGTGCTTTGCTATTCCCCGATCTACCTTTTTACAGATGGAGCTTTTATTTGGAGAATGGATACTCCGTACAGCAATATTTTCATGTGGCATTGTTTAATTTGTTAAGGGGGATGCCTAATTCACTTAATGAAGTGTTTTGAGCTCCCCCTTTGATTAGGTTATTCCAGACCGATGCCAACCAGATGCTGTACGTCAGTAGGTAGATCTGTAAAACAAATACAATTGTTACCCTTTTTGAAGAAAGCGCTCTCCACGCAGCCACCACAGATCTCTTTGTTGGGATGGCCGTAGACACCCAAATCTAGCATCATCCCTACATTCGTGCCATAATAAAACTCGTGAAAAGGATGAATTACCAGTTTTTCCAGACACTCAGTGAGTCCGGTGCCGTGACAGGTGCTATATAGATGTAGAGGCTTCATAGGCTGCCCTGCAATTTCCTGTGTAGCAAAGTAGTCTCTGGCTGCCAAATCAATTCGGTTGTTGGGAAGATCATTTTCAATCACGTTTTTCAGTTCGGCGCAAGCTAACTCGTAGGCATGATTCATCTTCTGGAAAAATTCTTCCTGTAGCGGGGTACGCTTGCCTGCTACAACGGTACGGCGGCAACAGCCTTTATATCCTTGGAAACTAGGAGAGCAGGATAACTGAACAATATCACCTTCCTCGATGATCTTGTTAGAAGCAGAAGCGATAATGTAGCGATTGCGTTCACCAGAAGTAGCTGCAGTTTCTACACCATAGCTTTCAGCGCCCAAAGATTTTGTCACATAGTCGATAACTGCTGCAACCTGTAGTTCTCGTAGGCCAGGCTTCAAAACTGCAAGAGCAGCACGTATAGAAGCACAGGCAATTGTGTCAGCCTGCTTCATACAGAGATATTCGGACTCAGACTTTTCATAGCGCATTTCTTCCAAAATGTCAGAAGCATCCACGTGTTCTGCATCAGTAAAAACATTCTGAAAGATGGTGGTAACTTTTCTGGTGACTACATCATGTGCAGTCAAGTTAGCGACCTTCTTCACGGTTTTACCGACATAGTCGTGGATGACCTGTGTCATGTTAGCGTAGGTAATGCCTTCGTAGTATTCATCAGGAATGGCAAACTCATCCACAAAACTGGTGGGTAGGTTCAGTCCAACCTCTTGAGCCCATCTGCCGGATTCAGGGCCAACCAACAAAAGAGGAACCTTTCCAGGGGCAATTACACCACAGGCTTTTTCCAGTGTCGGATTATAGCCTGTTAGGTACATACCATCACCAGGCATTTCGCGGTACCAAAAGAAGTAGCCCAGATCCAATCCTCGGTTTTCCATTTCAGCCCAAACTCGCTGGTATCGTTCGTGATATTCCTCGAGGGGGATCTTTACGGTCAGATCAACCTTAGGGGTGTAATGCTCGATGATCCTTTGAATCTTTTGATAGTCCTCTCTTGTCAAAAACATAAATGAACACCTCTTTCCAATTGATTAATTACCATAAAAAGTCGATGGTTTATTGAAAGAATTGTAGCATGTAAAACAAAATAAAACAATAGTTTTAAAAATAGTTTTAAAAACTACTTAAAAATTAGCTTCTGTGCGGGGAATACCATGCTGAGGAACTGCTCCTTGGATTAGAATGCAACGGTACAAACATTTTTGGCACAATATTTCATCCCATAAGTGGCTTGATTCCTGACATTTGAAACGAGAAGCCAATAACTGACAAAAACAATTCTCTTGATTGTTCGTAGTCAATGATTCCAAAATTTGCTTGTCCAGCTTCAAGGGCTTTTTGAAAACTGTTTGTGCCCAAAGATAGGGCGCCACTTAACGTAAGCGTCAAACCTGACTGCGCCTTTTACGGTTTCAAGTAATCGGTGATAATGGGGTAAGTTGTGACATCTTAAAAGCTTTTAGGATGGTCGCAAGAGGTCTTAAAGCCTCTTAAAATTTGCAACC
>JAAZKK010000116.1 GCA_012799825.1 Clostridiaceae bacterium
GCCTACTGTTAGTTCAACACACTGCTCGCAAGAATGAACTTCATTGGGTTATTACTGTTGCCTCGCACCAACCGGCAATTCTCTGGAGCTTTTCGCCCAACTACTCTTTCTGCTCAAACGCATTTAATAAATATTAAGTTGAAACGAACTCAAAGTATCAGTTTTCTTCCCGCTTGTCAATTGTCTTTTGCCATTATTCCCAACCGTACCGCCCTTTAAGTTCTACGAATCTAACCAGCTCCACTTTATCCATGTTTATTTCACCATGATCTGTCTTCGTAATGAGTGTAAGTACCTGCATATTTGGCGAACCGATTGGAATAACCATCCTGCCGCCTATTGCCAATTGATTGACCAATTCGTCAGGCAAAAGACCTGCTGCCGCAGTTACCATGATCCTGTCATAGGGAGCATATTCTTGCCATCCGCTGCTTCCATCTCCGATCTTATAACAGATATTCGAAAAACCTAATGTCTCTAATCTCTTCTTGGCTTTTTCCGCCAATTTATCAATTAGCTCCACGGTATAAACTTTCGCTGACATTTTTGCAAGAAGTGCTGTTTGAAAACCTGAGCCGGTTCCAATCTCCAGCACCTTGCTGTCGCTTTCCGGCTCTAGAAGCCGTGTCATTTCCAACACTAGGCTGGGCTGCGAAATCGTTTGCCCGAAACCTATGGGCAAAGGCATGTTCATACTCGCATATTTTTTCATGTCATTTTCGACAAAAAACGAACGGTCTAATGAAAGAAAAAATGTTTCAAGCTTCTGCCGATCCATTGCCATTACCTCATTTCTCCTTAAACAGTACTACATGGATCGCGGTTTCAAAAAGCTTCCGCACGGCCTATTCGTCATAGTTTGTAACACAAATTGCTTCAAATTACGCTGAGCTGAACTCACTCCACGCCTAGTGCCTTAAACACTGCTTCTTCTGGTGAACTGTAGAACAGGATGCTGAATCTGCCCATCAGCTCTGCGGGCACACTGGGCATATCTACAGTGGATGCTATTGGCAGCAGTACTTTTTTTGCTCCGCTATCTAGGCACACTTGCAGGATGTTGGCTAGTTCTTCTACTTTGGTCACGGTGCCGCCAAGGGTTAGGCTGCCTAGGATAGCTAGGCTGGAGACAACGGGTCTGTTCAAAGCGCAGGAACATAAGGCGATGAGGGTTGCCAATGACAGCGAACTGGTCATACCATGGCCTCCCAAATCCTGTGCATGCATCAGATAATCTTTGGTGGTCAAACTGATAGAGCCAGAGATATTGCGGCTGTTAAGCTTGAGATAAGAGTAGGCCGTCTCTACAGCTTCTCGCACCTGCTTGTCTGAGCCAAGACCTGTCCGCTCAAAGCGTCCGCTGCCGGGAGTCATCTCTGTTTCCAGCTTGAACACACCAATCATGCCGTTTTTACCGCGGGCAACGGTATACACATGCCCTGCACGCTGGGTGCCCTCTGGTATCAGCTTCCCGCTTGATTGCTCTGGCACGGACACAAACTCTTCTTCGAAGGTTTCATTGTCGATGTAGGAGAAGTTCACATCGTAAAACTCCATCCCGCCAATCCTTTTTAGCTGCTCTTTTACCCTTCTGCGGCTTTCCATGGCAAAACGCACCAATACTTCCAGCTCGTCTTTCTCCACTTTTCCATCGGGGTACACGAGCTTCACCAGACCAGACACCATTTTACGAACCGCAATGACATCACGCTGGTTTAGGTCTCGACCAAACTTGAAGTAACGGTCAATCAAGTCCGCATACGAGGTCTTGCGCAGCTCCCGCAAAAAACCTGCAAGATAGTCCGTAATAAACCCGTAGTCATCGGTGAAGGATTCCTGTTTGTATTTGACAATCTCCCAGCCGGGATTATAGCAATGCATCCGGTCGAGAAAGGCCGTATCGTTGGCCATAGCCTCAGGAAAGGGGTCAAACAAATGGGAGGAGCGCAGGAGGGAGTCCACGCTTTGATTGATGTTGCCTATAAACACCATGGAAGCATTGGCGGCCTTTTCTTCTTTCCCCCGAGAAAAGGAACCCGATGCCATGTAATCTTTCATGATTTGCACACCGTCTTGATCCTTGAACTTGATGCCCGCCACCTCGTCAAACGCAACACAATCCCACAGTCCCACCAAACCTATCGTCCGGCTGGCCATATTGTAAAAAAGGTTCGCAACTGTCGTTTGTCCACCAGATACCAAGATTGAAAAGGGAGAAATCTCCTTATATATATGGGATTTGCCCGTGCTGCGTGGCCCTAGCTCACAGAAATTGAAATTGTTCTCAACCAAGGGAATCAACCTTGCAAGATGTAGCCATTTCTCGCGCTCGCTCAGCTTGCCGGGTTCCATGCCGGTAGAGCGAAGAACCACATCTATCCACTCTTCTTTGGTGAACTGTTGCCTGCCTTGTATAACCTCGCTGAGGTCCAGACTAGGCATCTGAATGGGAGTGATGCGCCTGATGTTGACTGGATTGCGATCTGTATCTGCTTCATCATAGAAATAGTCCAACTCGGCAATGCACCAGATGCCGCCGCATAGTAAACGGTCAAACTGGGCGGGATATTGAGGTGCAATCGGTATGCCCTTGATGCCTAGGTTAGAGAAGGTCGTTTCATACCTGTCTTTTTTTAGGTTCAACTTTACACTCAGTACATCAATCACGGTATAACTGCCCAGTTCCCTCAGTTTGGATAAGGTTTTCTGTGCTTCGTCTGGCCGGACATAGTTGTCTGCCAGTATTTTTTTCACCGTTTCCATACCCGCTTGAATGATATTCTCATCATCTGAAGCGCAGTACATGCCCAGCAAATACTCCAGCACATACACGGGCACATTAGCGCCTTGTTTAAGCCGCTTTGTCAAATCCTTGCGCACGATTCGACCGGAGAAATGCTGTTTAAGTTTTTCGTTTAGTTCCGGTGAGGGTAATTGCTGCGACATGATATGGATACCTCCTATATCTTAAAAGCCAAAGTCGTTGGCAAAGGCGATGTCAATGTGGAAAGGGATGCGTTGGCCTTGTGCCAAGGAGTCATCGCTGTCTTTAATGACCAGATAGTAGTCAATGCTGGGATCATATTTACGGCTTTGCAGCGTCACGCGAACGGTGAAAATCCTCTCTACGGTTGCCTCTGCCGTAGAGTTCGCTTGCACCAATTCTACACTGCTAATCTTCAAACCTTCAGACGTTTCAAAGTACACCTGATAGGTGACAGGCGTGACCCGTGGACTGATGGCTTCCTCCTGCAAGAATTCCAGAGAGGTAATCAGGTTATTTAGGCGGCGTTGAGAAGGCTGAAGCAGCTTAATGGTTGCTTTTCTAGTCTCCTGCCGTCCTCTTCGACTTTTGACGGTCATCAGGGGCACAAGCATCTCCGCTAGACTTGCGCCGCCATGAACATAATTCTGTCCGCCTCCCTGATGTTTAAAAATATTGGCTGCAACAGGCACACTCACCCAAGCTTCCTCTTCCATATAGGGAAAGGGGAAGCTGATTGTGCCTGGCATGTCCTCTCGCTCCCGGGTAACACGGTAACGTTTGCCCGGAAAAAGCGGATTGGTACCCCGGGTTTCCACTTTCTCATATTCCTGTATATGGCTGCGCCGGTACTGGAAACCATGGTCAGCCGTCACTATATAGGATGTGGCGCTGATTTCATTGGTCAAACGTCGGATAACCGCTTCGATATCAACTTGAGCCTGCTCGCAGGCTTCAAACACTTGGTTTTGAGTCGCTTGATCATCCCCTAAGGCGTCAATCTGGTCGTGATAGAGATAAATAACGTCTTTACCGTTGAAGTGCTCGGCGAAATCCCCACTGCTGAGTGCCAGTACCTCTTTTACCGTCATGGCGACGGCATTGGGATAATGAGCCAACAAAATCTTTAGTCTGTTGGCAATTCCTGTGCTGGGCTTGCCATCCACTAGGGGATTTTCCAGCCTCCCTTCCTGTACCAGAATCTTTTTGTGTGGTAGCAGGGCGGCCATGCCTAGGCTTGTCACCGAAGGTAGCACGCCGACCATCGCCGATAGCTTCGCTTCATACCGAGGTTCTGCGTTCAGCTTGTTTTCCAATTCCTTGGCCACTTCGTATCTGAATGCATCGGAAATAATGACCACTGTGCGCTCTCTACCCGCCCGGGGGTTGATGCGTTTTGCGGCAAACTGCTCCTGCAGAGGCAAGCCAAGGGAACGCCGTCCTTCTTGGAACAAGCTGGAGAAATGCTGATTCCAACGATCCAGCCAATCGTTCACATAGGTTCTTTCCACCTGTGAAAACAACGGTTCATACGCGGTTTTTTCTGGGAGCCTGTCATAAGCTAAGCAGAACTTCCGGTAGCAGGTGTCTGCCCGATACATCGTCTTCATATATGCCTCTGCCATGTCGGCTGCGCTGGCGTATTGCAGAGGTTTTCCTGCCAGCAACATCAACTCTTTGGCGTCCAGCAGCATTTGATACCGGTCTTGGAAAATCTTCGAATAATGCAGGTTCTTCTGCATCCGTTTCGCCGCCACCTCTTCCATGGTCATCCCAGCGATGGGGCGGTGAGGATCGCGCTCTACCAAGGCTCTGGTCATCCGTTCCAAGATAATTTCATCCACCAGTGCAAAGGCGTCCAATGCCAGCAACTCCTCCGTCCTTTTATCGGACAGCGCGTCTTTCATGTTCAGCCTGTTGGCGTATTCCCGACTTAAAGCATCAAAGGTGGCGCTAGTATGGGTATGTCCCATCATGTTTTGCATAAATACGGTAATATTCGTTCCCTTGGAGCTGATGTAACGCTGGAGCCGTTGAGGTAGGGTGACTCGGGTGACACCGGTGCCTTGGGTGTAGGTGCATAACATGGTAGCTACCAGGCCTTCCAAGCTTGGTTCTGCTTCATAGTAGCCATATATGTCTTCACAAAACTGCCAGAATGCGCTCAATGCCCCTTGGGAAACAAATTTTTGCAACACTTCTTTGCCTTTGTCCAAGCCTTCTCCCAACACTTCGCGAGTGATTTCATCAAAGTTCACCACCCGGCTGCCGCTCAGGACAGCCAACACTGCCATATCCACATATTGCCGGTTGTTCTGTGGCAATTCTAGCTGTATAAACCGTTCCATCCTCTGGCTGTTGCGCCAGAATTGCGGATAGGCTTTCAGATACTCCCGGGTATGGGAAGGCCAGCCCTTGCGCTTCATCACCTCGCTGATGCGGTCGCTAAAATAAGTGGCCGCATAGCGCACGGTGTCTGATAGGGGAAATCCTTCTTCAGGTCTGGCAAAAGGAGCATAGATTAGGTAATTACTTTCCCGGTCTTCATGCTCCAACAACACCTTGGTGCGCAAATAATTGTTGCCTGTCAGCTTCAGCAACTTGCCATTGATGCTGATACCATCAATCTCTTCCGCCCGATCTGCCGTAGAGTCAAACCAAAACACCAGTCGGTGCCCTTCGGCAAAAAGTTCATTGATGCGATTTGAGTCAGTGGTGAGGGTCATTTATGATTTCTCCTTCCACAGTTACAAGAAAATGTCACAGCTTATTGCTAGTCTAAGTCAAAAATTTGCTTTTATATAAAAACTCGTGTTACTCCGAATTACTCCCAATTACTCCCGAGTACTCTAAACTAGTCCGAACTACTCCCAAGTACTCCCAACTACTCTCAAGTACTCCCGAGTACTCTAAACTACTCCCAATTACTCTGAACTACTCCCAAGTACCCCGAACTACTCTCAACGACCCCTCCTTTATATGCGGAGATTGAAGTTGAAAAATAGCAACTATATCCCCGCCAACAAATCCACCTTTGCCGCGCGCTTGCCATCCTTGGCAAGCTCCACACCTTGGAACAAGGCGTAATTGTGCTTCACACCGTCGTCTAGGTCAATCCGGATGCGCTGGCCCGCGAGGTGCCCCAGCGCCTGGTCATAGATGCGACATTCCTCCAATTGACGCAACAGTTTCTCACGTCGCTTGGTTGCCCGACTTTTCTCCGCGGCAGAGGCGGAAGATGCCAAAATGCTGTCGCAGCTGCCTACCGCGTTTTCATACAAACCTTGCAGACGGTGCAGATAATCTACCCGCACCCGCCCCAGCGTGTCTTGATCGTAGCGGTGCATATAGATAAGTGCCTTGAAACTATTCCGCCTGCCCGAATCAAACAGCCAGTAAATGGGTCGATTTTTGTAGGTTTTCTTATGGTCTTTGTAAAATTCCTTCAGGAAATAGTTGCGGATAACGTCTCTTGGTGTACCGCTACCCCCTAGGGCATCCGCCACAAAACGCAGGTTATTTTCTAGGGTTTCTGTTCCATAAGCTGCCCGTATCCACTCCACAAAGCGAGTAACGATGTCATCGCTGAAGTATTCCTCATCGGTAATGGGGATGATATTGTCATCGTCCGGTGTAAAACTGCACTTTTTGGTTGTGCCATCCTGCAAACGAATGTAACATTCCCCTATCTCTGAGGCAGGGGTGTGCCCTCCCTGCTCTGCCATTCCTGCATGCTGATGATTGGCAAAAACAAACTTATCGCTAAAAGGCTGCCCTGCGAGAATCAGGCCTTCCTCATCCAAGGAATACCGGCCAAACATACAACCTACGGCATAGCTGATGAGAGTGATGACGGCATCCTTCTTGCTCAGCACATAGCGCATCTTCCGCTCCTCTTCATCGGGCTCATCGATGATGCGGTATACGGTGACATCCTTGTCCTCAACCTCGGGGGACAGTTCGTCCTGCAATCCGTAGATGTCAATGAAAATGCGGTTGAGCTCTTCTTCGTTGGCTTTGAGTTGGGCGAAGCGAGTGAGAGTTTCAGATTTCCAGTTTGAGTAATGCTCAGAAATCAGTGACCTGCGGTCATAAGGAACAAGTTGCTGATCACTGGCTATCAACCAATGATTGCCGACCATAGGATGGCATCTAAAATCCCAAGACGTTTCGAAGGAATCCCAGTCGTGTTTGGCCAGTTCGATGCTTTTTTCCGCAATCTGATTGACCTTTGGTTTAGCACCTTCGTCCTCCAACACAGGAAAAACGTTAAAATCACCAATTTGAAGGTTGATCGTCGGGTTCACCATTTTAAAAACATGATCTGCCAGATGAGTACTCATCAGCGCAAGGAGATATAAAAGTGTTTCATGGTCATCCGTAAATGCGGACATGCCGGATACGTCATGTATTCCACCAGCCGTACGATACCGGATGCTGAAACCTCCGCTTGTGATCAATCCCCAAGTAATCGCTTCACGAAAATAGAAAGACGTGTTTTTTACGACAAAATCCGGCGTCTTTAGGTAAGGATATTTTCTTAGCACGTTGTCTTTTATTTCTTGGCCATTATTAGACCAATCAACAACATAATCATAATTTCCGTACCATTGCCGTCGCTCTCCGCCTTTATTGTAGGGCACCCATTTTAGCCCCTCACAGTCTTCCGCTTCAGAAATGCTGTTAATTGTAAATGTGATTCGTTTGTACAGCACTTCATACCATTGACGAATAAACCGATTGTTATCGGTTGTCGCCAGTCCCTGACGCGGATCAATCAGGCTATCCATCCTCTTGCCAACTTCAAAAGCTTTTAGCAGTGCCTCACTTGCCCAATATGCCACCGGCGCGCCAGGGATCTTTGTAAAGTTATTCTGATCAGCAAAATATCGATAGGAACAACGGTCATCTGCTTGAGCCTCCAGCACCTTTTCATTTTGCACGGCCATGCCGCCCCGGAAATCCGACAGACGGAGATAGTTTCCCTTGCCTAGGGGGCGGCCGTTGCGCAAGATGAAAGAACAGATGGGCACCGTGGCCTCTTCAAAGGCGGAATACTCCATTTGGATGAGACTGGTGATTGCCTTCTGCTCGATGATATATCCTCGAAGCTTCTCATAGCTTTTAATAAACATCCAGACAAAGGGTGTCATGAACGCAGCGTAACCATTGGGCATACAAAAATCAAAGTTGCGGTACATGAAACAGGAGAACAGGTCCGCGCTGTAGTCTTTGTAGACTGCTCGCACAAATTCTTTGAGAGTGTCATCGTATTTGTTTAGGTAGGGCGGGTTGGTGACTACGGCATGGTATTGCTGGGTCAAGAGTTTTGTTTGGGCAACAAAATGCGGGAACAGCTTTTTTGCATCTTCCAGCCATCTGGACATGGCAACGTTCCGGGTAGATTCATCCAAAAGATCTTCCTGCAAATCATCCAGGTCAGATAATTCTAGGGGATTTGCATCTATTAAAGAGCCACGCGTTTTGGCATCGCGATAGCAATCAATCAGCTCGCGAGCTAATCTCGCAGTTCGAGGAGATAAGCGCAACTGGCTCGGCAAGCCGCCCGGTGCATCCAAATCATTGCTTTCATGGATTTCATAGACATTGGGTCGAATGTTGCGATTAAGGAAGTTCCGGTCGTGTTGTCTGCCTTTCATCATCACGGCGAAATAGGTCAGTTGGGCAGCACGCTTATCAATATCCAAGCCGTAGAGGTTCTGCTCCACAATGAATCTGGCAGCATCTTTGGCAAGATAGCCTCTGGAAAGATAGATGTCCATCAACAGGTCAAAGGCATACACTAGGATATGGCCGGAACCCATGCATGGATCAAAAACCTTGAGCTCTTCCGGCGACCGTACAGCGCAAACAGCGCCTACGGGTTGTTCTTCCGTTCGCATGTAGTATTTCCACTTGGTCGCCAAGGTTTCGTTGGGGTGAGACTCTAGCCAAACGCGTCCCAAACTGTTTTCTACCATATATTTCACCACCCACTCGGTGGTAAACAGCTGCGTTGCTGCGGGAAGGTCGTCCTTTTTCACAGACGCCTTCTTATAGATATTAACAACCTGATCGCGTTTCTCCTCAATGTAGTATTGATACATCCACCCGATGATTTGTATCTGTCCAGTGGGTTCTCCGTCTTCATCCACTTCATTGACGTTGAAGTAGCTTTCCGGAATCTTCAGAAGTTCCGCCACAATGCCGGCGGGATTAACATAGCTGATCGTCAGCAAAAGTGAGTAGGGGGTGGTGGGGAGTGGGTAGCCGCCTCCTTCTGTTCCCTCATCGAACAAACCCGGAAGCAGGTCTGACAGCTGCTGGCATTGCTTTAAAAACAAAAATCGGAATAACTCATCCGTCTTGTTACTCAGCTTCAATTCCAGTACTTGTTGTTTTTCTTTGTCTGTTAACCCTAAGTCTATGTCCAAAGCACGGGTAACGATGTCCGGCGTCTTTTGTCCGGGTGTTGCGGAGCTGAGCACTCGTGTGTGGTGAGGCAGGTAGTCGTTCACTTCCATGAAGCGGATGGCGATCAGCCGGTTGAACCAGGTATAGGCCACCTCCTCTACCACCTGTTCAAAACCTCTGGCGCGCACCATGTTTGCCAACGCTTTGCGGGCAGCTACATCCTCTCCCGTTAGATGATAGGTCTGCCCCTTGGCATATTCATAGGTCTCCATATCCGAAGATTGGTGAATAGGCGATGCAATGCCTTTGTCCGTTATACCCATCAATCCTAGGCGATAGCGCACATCGTCCATCAAGCGGCTCCGGGTAGCGGTGGCAAAGTTTTTCAACAGAGCTTTGTTCATGTTTCTATCTCGTTCGTTCTACTCGGTTATCAAGGGCAGTCGTTGAGCTCAACAGTCATGTAACCGTTTCTATCTCGTTCGTTTTGCTCGCTTGTCAAGGGTCGGAGACGTTAACGCTTGGACTCAAGTTCTCATCCTTTTTCATCATAGGATCACATTAATCCCGTCCGCATCCGCGCTGTCCAATTGCTCCAGCAGTTTGCTGCGCAGTTGGTTCACGAAGGCATCCACCTCCTCCGGTGTGCTCAGAGTGGTGCTGGCACTGACCAACATGCGCATACTGAGATTGCGATATACGGGCAGGGGCGCAGCCTGAGGCTCTGGATGGGGTTTGTCACCCTCCGCAACCGGTATTGCCGCTTGAGCGGCGGACTGCTGAGCCTGATAGATGGCACTTTGTCGGTCGATATCGTTCAGCAGGTTGATTTTTGTGGCGTCTGACTCATACCAAAGGTTACGGATTTCATGAACGCTCTGGGCGCGACTGAGACGGTCTTCTAGACTGTCGAAGCGAGATAGAACAGCGTCCAGCAACGAGTCTTTGACCGGAGAGTCCTCGAGCCTTTCTAGCACTGTTTTCCGGTCGGAAGATATGCGCTCCTGCACGGGGGCACCTTCTTGCTCAAGCAGGGTTTCGTGCAGCTTGGTATAGTCATGCAAAAGCTGTGGCAGCCTATAGATATCACTATATGGCTCTGCCTTGTCTAAGATAGCTTGGATCTCCTGCATTTTCTCATTCACTTGCCGGTCAGTAATATAAGCGCGTGATTGCTCATGATGGTGATATTTCAACAAGGCTCCCTCGTAGATTTTCCGCTGCTCTCCTTTTAAGAAACTTTCCACGGGAATTAACTGATCTGACAGCTTTGCCCACTCATCTTTCGTATCAAACAGGTACTGGAAAAATTCGTAAGCACGGTTTCGTTGCATGGCGTTGTTCAGCAACTCTTTTGCGGCCAGCAATGTGGTCTTACCCGGCAATCGGGGCTGGGTAAGGTAGTAGAGTTCCAGCTGCTCCAAATCTTGTGCCCTTCTCTTGGCCTTATCCCTAAACTCCTGCATAAACTGGTCTTCGTTGGAAGGAAATGAGGATTGCCCAAACCATTTGCGGAAGAATTCCTCTCCGGCCTGTTTGTGGTGTTGTGGCACCTCCATGCGCGGCTCAACAACCAGTTTGGATTGGTGTTCTTGCCGGGTTAAGTAATTGAGCAAAGTGGGTTTGGGCGTCTGCCCTAGGACAAGGGTTTCGTTGTTATATGTCAAGTTGATTTTTCCATGGGCAAAGAGCCAGGCAACCAACCACTGTACGTCTAGGGGCACAAAACCATAGGGCGACTTCATGTAGCTGTCCATCAGTGATTTTAGCGTGGTTTTTACCACAGAATGCGAGCCCTGAAGGTTAAGGGATTGCATCATATCATCCAAAGCCGCTGCGTTAAGCGACTGTTGGTTCAGTTCATATGATGTCTGCATGCTGGGCACCAACAAGTCTTCAATATCATTGAGGCTAGGCGCAGTTTGCATGTCTCCTAGGCGGTGGTAGAGGTGCTTCACTTGGCGACCCAGAGCTTCGTTTATTCTGTCCACAGGTTCCCTGCTAGGAATTTGCAACTTTTCGCCCATCACATAGATATCGGCTTGGCTGAGAGCATCTCGCAGCATGCCTAAGATACGCTCCTTGATGTTGGCCAGCTCTGCATCCTTGGCGCCCTTGATACCCGGATGATTCCGGGACAATTCGACACCATGCTTGCGCAAGTATTTCTGCAGTTTGATGGCGTGGCTGATTTCCTGCATGAGTTGGTCGTTGCTGTCAGACAGGCTGACCAACACCACATTGTCCTGACTGGATCGCATCCTCAAGACTTGGTCGTCCAAGTTGTCCTCATAAGGAGTTAGCACATTGAGGCCCAAGGACTCGCTGGTGGCGTTGCCATGAACCGCGCCATCAACCATGCGGTTAAAATCAAAATTGTAGCGGGCGCTGTGGCGGTATTTTTTGTTTTGATAGATGTTTTCGTATATCTCTTGGGCAATATAGGTGGTAATTTCGCTCGACTCGGCAAACTCTCTGGCAATGGCTCGGTTGATGTCCTGCTCCTCATTCGTGAGGAAGGTGTACACATCCCCTGATCGGTGAATCAGGGTTTCCCGAATCAATTTCTCTAAGCTGTTGGCGATTTTCTTGGAAAGGCTAATCCTGTCATCCTCCACATGGGAAACCATCATGGTGGTAAGGTTTTCAATGTTGCCGGGGATTTCCTTGATGTATTTAATCATAAACAGCAGTTTCAGCACATCCACATCAAAGTTATCCAGCACGCCAGATTCTTCTGCCCTCGTGATCACCGTGGCATGGGTGCTGTCTACAAAGCCCTTCAATGCCTCGTAAAACAAGGGAACCTTAGCCAAGACACCAATCCGTTTTTCCTTTAGCTGCTGAGCAGATTTCATAAATAAGGCCAGCTGTGAACGCTCGCCGGAGCTGAGGTTAAGGCCTACTGCAGCGTTTTCCCGGATAGCCGTTAACACCCAGCCCATCAGGTTAAACTGATACGGAATAAAGGGATAGTCCGACACGAACGAAGTCGAGTCGCTGTACAAAGGCAAAGTGACCGTACCGCTGAAGCTAAGCAGGTTTTTCAGTATCACGGCATGCTTCTCATAAAATAAAGAGAGGGAGGTTTGCGCCATTTCATTCTTTTGAAGCACACGCTTGCGAACCACCTCATCTGCATTGGCGGCGGTGAGTGAAAGACGGGTCTGGAATCGATCCTGAATTTTGGAGAAATCGTTCTTCCTTTTCATGTGTTCCAGGGCCTTGCCCATGTCCTGCTGGCTGGTCACGACAACCCAAGCCTGGCCTTTGCATATCCTGCCCAAATCTTCGGTGATGTTTTGCAGGTTCAGCATCATCTGAGTGTTTTCAGCAATAAACTGACCGACCTCGTCCACCATGAATACGATGTGGTGGTCACGCTCTTTTTTATCCAAATAATCTTTTACCAGTTTTGCAAAGTCTTCCGTGGACATCTCAAAGGTTTCACTGGCATTTTCCACCATGTTGCGTGCAGCGGATTCGCTCATATCGTCGGCGTATACCAAAGCTTCCACCAGAGCATCCTGAATAAAATAATAATCGTCTCTGGCTTCCACCCACGGGCGGCCTTCAATTTCCTTAAATTTTTCTTGGAAAGTCTGGTAGCGCCCTTTTTCGTCCAGCTTGCGCTCGATATCGGCTAGAAAGGGCATCGAGGCACAGTAGCCAAGCTTTTCATTAAAGACTCTAAGAAATACGGCGGTGATGGTATCGCTGCCTGCCTGGGTGCTGGTATCCGCCTTGGCGCCAATGTTGAATAAAATGATATCACTGGGCACACTGGCGGCTTTTTGGATGTCTGCAATCACAACGGCGTCAGCAATTTTGCCGGTGTCTGTGAAATAAGAAATAGCGGGCCTGCCATCAACATCGCGATTCTCCAGCAGGTAGGAGAATATTTTAAGCAGATGGGATTTGCCGGAACCAAAGAAGCCGCTAATCCAAACACCCATCTTCTCGTGGGCTTTGCCCACAGACTGTGCATAAGCTCGGAAAAAATCCCTGAAATGCCGCTGCAACTCACGTGTTACAACGTATTCGCTCAGCTCCTGCTTAACATTTTCCAGATCATCCTGCCCTACATTGATAACGCCCTTGTAGTCCCGGTCAATCGGGTGCTGGAAGATATCATAAATCTTCATACTGGACTCCTTTTGCTTGTACTTCGCTGATATTTCTCATCCCTATATCTTCGCTAACAGATCCACCTTTATCGCGCGCCTGCCATCCCTCGCCAGCTCCACCCCTTGGAATAGGGCGTGGTTGTGCTTCACGCCGTCGTCTAAGTCAATCCGGATGCGCTGTCCCGCGAGGTGCCCTAGCGCCTGGTCGTAGGTGCGACATTCTTCCAGTTGACGCAACAGTTTCTCACGTCGCTTGGTTGCCCGACTTTTCTCCGCGGCAGAGGCGGAAGAGGCCAAAATGCTGTCGCAGCTGCCCACTGCGTTTTCATACAAACCTTGCAGACGGTGCAGATAATCTACCCGCACCCGCCCCAGCGTGTCTTGATCGTAGCGGTGCATATAAATAAGTGCCTTGAAACCATTCCGCCTACCCGAATCAAATAGCCAGTAAATGGGTCGCTTTTTATAGGTTTTCTTATGGTCTTTGTAAAAGTCCTTCAGGAAATAGTTGCGGATGACGTCTCTGGGTGTGCCGCTGCCTCCTAGGGCATCCGCCACAAAACGCAGGTTCTCTTCTAGGGTTTCTGTTCCATAGGCCGCTCGTATCCACTCCACAAAGCGGGTAACGATGTCATCGCTGAAATATTCCTCATCGGTAATGGGGATGATATTGTCATCGTCCGGTGCAAAACTGCACTTCTTGGTTGTACCATCCTGTAAACGAATGTAACATTCCCCTATCTCTGAGGCAGGGGTGTGCCCTCCCTGACCTGCCATTCCTGCATACTGCTGATTGGCATAAACAAACTTATCGCTCAGTGGCTGCCCTGCGAGAATCAAACCTTCCTCATCCAAGGAATACCGGCCGAACATACAACCTACGGCATAGCTGATGAGAGTGATGACGGCATCCTTTTTGCTCAGCACATAGCGCATCTTCCGCTCTTCTTCATCGGGCTCATCGATGATGCGGTATACCGTGACATCCTTGTCCTCCACCTCGGGGGACAGTTCGTCCTGCAATCCATAGATGTCAATGAAAATGCGGTTGAGCTCCTCCTCATTGGCTTTGAGTTGGGCAAAGCGGTCGAGGGTTTCGGCTTTCCAGTTTGAGTAGTGGTCAAAAAACAATGAACTGCGGTCATAAGGAACAAGCTGCTGATCTCTGGCTATCAACCACTGATTGCCGACCATAGGATGGCGTCTAAAATCCCAAGAGGTTTCGAAGGAATACCAGTCGTGTTTGGCCAGTTCGATGCTTTTTTCCGCAATCTGATTGACCTTTGGTTTAGCACCTTCGTCCTCCAATACAGGAAAAACGTTAAAATCACCAATTTGAAGGTTGATCGTCGGGTTCACCATTTTAAAAACATGATCTGCCAGATGAGTACTCATCAGCGCAAGGAGATATAAAAGTGTTTCATGGTCATCTGTAAACGCGGACATGCCGGATACGTCATGTATTCCACCAGCCGTTCGATACCGGATGCTAAAACCTCCGCTTGTGATCAATCCCCAAGTGATCGCTTCACGAAAATAGAACCCTGTATTCTGAGGTCTTGAACGTAGCCTTCCCATATCATCAGTAAAATTACGAATTTCGTATCCATCATTTTCCCAGTTCACAAGAAAATCATAGTTGCCATACCATTGACGCCGCTCTCCTCCTTTATTGTAAGGAAACCACTTCTTTTCGGATCGAACAGCTTCATCCGCATTAGCAGAATCAAAAGAAACCTTGTAGATATTAACCTCATACCATTGTCTAAGAAAACGGTCATTGTCAGCTGTCGCTAATCCCTGACGTGGGTTAACCAAGTTATCCATCCTCTTGCCAACACCAAAGGCTTTTAAAAGCGCCTCGCTTGCCCAATACGCCACTGGTGCCCCCGGAATCTTCGTAAAGTTGTCCTGATTGGCAATATAACGATTCTCTCCTGCCAAGAACATTTCTTCCTTGCCATCTTGGGAGGTAGGCTCAATCAATCGGGCATACGTCCCTAGATATCCCGCAGTGTGGGATTTTCCGGTCACAAAGGCCGTGGTCTGAACCACCTCGCCACTAATCTCATCAAACGCTCGGGCACCTAGATGCGCCATGTTGATGATGTTGCGCAAGTTTATTTGCTGCCGTAGTTTTTCATAGCTGCTCAGGAACATCCAGGCATGTTGGGTAATCATGGCGGTGTAGCCACCTACTGCTGTCATCTCCCCGCAGCGTTCGATGAATACAGCAAACAGATCGCTTTTGCTGTCTGGGTATTCCTCTTTCACAAAGGAGGCAAGCAGAGGGTCCATGCCGCTACTGCCCATGTAGGGAGGGTTGGTCACCACAGCGTGGTACTGCTTTTCTAAGGCCATGTGCTGCAAGATGACGGGCTCGAAAAGCTTCTCCGCTGTGTTTTGAAGGCCGATTTCCTCCAAATCCTTGTAATCGTGTCCTTTGATTTCGCGCCAGTAATGCTCCCAGATACCTTGAGTGTTAATGTCCGGCGGACGAATGATACTGCCTAAGGTCTTGGCTTCCGCATAGGCTGTCTTTAGTGTGTTCAGGTCATCTCGCAAATGGGCACCACCACTGCTTGCAATGAAATCGAGCAGTTTATCGCTCAAGCCTGTTGTTTCTTGCATTTGGAAAAGGTCGACAGATGCAATGTCTTGGAGGGCGTGCTGACTGTATTGCCTGGCTTTCATCATCACGGCAAAATAGCTTAGCTGCCAAGCGCGCTCGTCAATATCGATGCCGGTAATGTTCTTTTGCACAATTAGCTTCACGGCGTCTCGTCGGGTATAGCCACAACTGAGGTAGATTTGCATGAGCACATCAAAGGCATATACAAGAATATGCCCGGAGCCCATACAGGGGTCCAGAAAGCTCAGGTCTTCAGGGGAATGGATGTCCCGCGCCTTGCACTGTTTCTTTAGTTGCTCTGCCACCTCTGGCGGTTGATTCGCCTCGGGCAAGTAATAGCGCCAGCCAAAAGACCGGGCGATCTGCTCCTCCGTTCTGGTGTCCCCATCTGCTATAAGCTTCTCAACCCACAGGCGACCTAGACTATTCTCTACCAAGTATTTAACAATCCATTGGGGAGTAAACAGTTGGGTGGCGGCGGGGATACGTTCTTTACTGATTTTGTTGCTGCCCTTTAACTCGGCAAAGGTTAGGTCTTTCAGTTCACTATTGTAGTATTGATACATCCAGCCGATGATTTGTATCTGCCCGGTGGGCTCTCCGTCTTCATCCACTTCATTGACGTTGAAATAGCTCTCAGGAATCTTCAAAAGTTCCGCCACAATGCCGGCAGGATTAACATAGCTGATCGTCAGCAAAAGTGAATAGGGGGTGGTGGGGAGCGGGTACCCGCTTCCTTCTGTTCCCTCATCGAACAAACCCGGTAACAAGTCTGACAGCTGCTGGCATTGCTTTAAAAACAAAAACCGGAATAACTCATCCGTCTTGTTGCTCAGCTTCCAGTCTAGGACTTGTTGTTTTTCTTTGTCTGTTAACCCTAAGTCTATGTCCAAAGCACGGGTAACGATGTCCGGTGTCTTTTGTCCGGGTGTTGCGGAACTTAATACTCGTGTGTGATGGGGCAGGTAGTCGTTCACTTCCATGAAGCGGATGGCGATCAGCCGGTTGAACCAGGTATAGGCCACTTCCTCTACCACCTGTTCAAAACCTCGTGCGCGCACCATGTTCGCCAACGCTTTGCGAGCAGGTACATCCGCTCCCGTTAGATGATAGGTCTGTCCCTTGGCATACTCATAGGTTTCCATATCCGAAGATTGGTGAATAGGCGATGCAATGCCTTTGTCCGTTATACCCATCAATCCCAGGCGGTAGCGAACATCGTCCATCAAGCGGATCCGGGCAGCGGTGGCAAAGTTTTTTAACAGCGTTTTGTTCATGTTCTTCTCTCGTTCGTTTTACTCACTGTAATAAAGGCAATGCCCGGTAATGATTTCCATCCTGAATGGTGCCGAAGAGGCTGAGACTAAAGTTCTTATACTTGCCAGGATAAAAAAGCACCACAGGCGTGTCATCCATAACTTCCTGTAAGCTGTTGATAATATTGTGTGAGCGAACGAAGGGATAACTTTTGCCAACGCCCGTCAGAAAAACAACGCAGTTTTCAGGAGTGTTTTCTTTGATGTGTTTCACAATCAGGTTGTCCCTGCCCACTCGCAGCATCCGCGTGACGGCTTCTTGCGTATAACCAAAGCCGCGGTCTTCCTCAAACTTAAAAGAACGCTCCAGATAGCCCTTTTCCTTAAGCAAAGCCAATAAAACCTCAAACAGGTCAAACTCCTTGATCGTAAAGGACATTTGCTTGCCACTGTATCTTTTTACCAAATCGTCCACTGTTGCCCGCACTTGATGCTCATACTGAGGATCATAGTCGAAGACGTAGTAGCCTATCTCATTGGCTGCACCGCCCGTCTTCATGAAATTCGGGCGGTTAATGCGTTCCTCAATGCGGTTTAACTTCTCTCGGATATCAAGATACATAGGCGTCTCCCAACACACTGGCAAGATATGGGGACAAACCAGCGTCTATTAATTGTTTAATGATAGATTCCGGCAGGTAGCCAGGAATAATGGTTCTGGGTGCACGAGTGCGGTTAAGAAGACCTGCCCCTGACAAAACCGATAGGAAACTTGACCTCAATTTTCTTATGGTACTGTCAGCCCAGCCCGCCACGAGAACAGACTCCCGTCTCTTCTGGTAAAAAAACAAATTGATGTCTGCATTATCCAAAGTTTTGCTTCCCATGTTCAAAGCTGGTCGGAATACCTGATGCAGAAACTCAAAAAACAAAAGATCCGTACAGGCAATGGCCACAACCAGCAACAGCTTCGCCTGGGCAACGTCACCCTGAGCAATAGAGGGCAGAAGATCGCTTGGCAATGCCTTTAACCGCTTTACAATGGCATTAAAATATCGTTCTGCCCGGTATGCGCTGTTCATCTGGTATAGGTTGTCCGACAAAACCTTTTCTTTTGCCTCCTGAACAGATAAGCCGTCTACAAGCAGGCGGGCAGTGTTCTGAGTTTCAATAAACAAATAGGGAACTGACATCATGCCAGCAGAATATGTGCTCAAAGTGTTTCTCCTTGTTGAACCTTCGGTATTTGCTCTTCTTTGTAGTTGAAAGATAAACCACGCTCTTTGCAAAAAACATGAATCATTTTAATCGCCATAGGAGAAGGTCTTTGCGCCTCATTCTCCCAACGGTTGACACTCGTAAAAGAAACCCCCAGCTCTTTTGCAAAGGCCATCTGGCTCAAACCAAGGGATTCACGAAGGAGGAATACTGCCTGTGAAAATTTCATGTCTGTGCACCTCAAATGTCATTATAGCGAGCGATATATATTGTGGCAAGTTAATGTATTTGGTGATCACTCTCCTTTTCATATTAAATCGCTTCAGATTCTAGAACAAGCAGACGAGAGAATAAAACCGATAGATGGAAATGACAGACCAAGAATCAAATCTAACTTGACTGGTACAAAATAGCAAAACGATTGCACACAATATCTTACACTAATGCTCTCGCAACCGAGGAGTGGTTTTCCAACACTATCATTATCTATTATTTAGATTTAATTTTTCCATACCATTCCAATGCTTGTTTGTATTCACCAAGTCTAAAGTATAATGTCGCAATATTATTGTATGTCGCTACCGTATCCGGATGGTCACGACCTAGGACTTTTTCTCGAATTGCCGAAGCTCTTTTAAATCCTTCCAACGCCTTGTCATATTCTCCACGATCATAGTACATTCCAGCAATATTGTTGTACGTCGCTGCCGTATAAGGATGGTCGTGTCCTAAGACTTTTTCATTGATTACCAGTGCCTTATTATACAATTCCAATGCCTTTTCGTATTTTCCTTGCCCACTATATACAAAGGCGATATTATTGTACGACCTTGCCATATCGGGATGGTCTGGGCTCAGGACTTTTTTTTGAATTGCAAGTGCCTTTTTAGACCATTCGAGCGCCTTGTCATATTCCCTCTGGTCAGCATAGATTCCGGCAATATTGTTGTATGTCGTTGCTTTATCCGGATGATCGGGATCTAGGACTTTCTCTTCAATTGCCAATGCCCTTTTAAACTCCTCCAGCGCCTTGTCATATTCCCCTTTGTTACGGTATATTCCAGCGATATTGTTGTATGTCGTTGCTTTATCTGGATGATAGGGATCTAGAATTTTTTCTTGAATTGACAATGCCTTTTTTTGCCATTTCAGCGCTTTGTCATATTCCCCCTGATTGTGGTATATACCAGCGATATTATTATACGACATTGCCGTATTGGGATGGTCGTGACCTAGAACTTTTTCTCGAATGGCCAATGCTTTTTTAGACCACTCAAGCGCTTTGTTGTTTTTTCCTTGCCTAGCATATATAGTGGAGATAATGTTGTACGACATTGCCGTATCTGGATGGTCAAGCCCTAGAACTTTTTCTCGAATTGCCAACGCCTTTTCAGACCACTCAAGCGCCTTATTGTATTCTCCTTGCATGCTGTATACAGAGGCGATATTGCTGTACGTCATTGCCATATCCTGATGATCGTGAATCAAGATTTTTTCTTGGATTGTCAATGCTTTTTTAGACCATTCGAGCGCCTCTTCATACAATGCGATATGTTGCAACCATCCTACCCCTTCTGCATACAGACCGGCTATCTCTTCTGTTTCAGTTTTCAAATCTTCTTCGTGCGTAAGAACTGATTGTACATGGGGTATCAGACTAGTGCATATTTCCCATGTTTTCATATCATACTGATCATATACAAACAGCTTATGCAGAATTGTTGCACAAAGGTGAAAACATCGGATTTTCTCGCTTCCTAGGGATTCCCGGATTACCTCTTGAAGCAAACGATGAATGCTGATTTGACCTTTATCAGTTTTGATCAGCGAATATCGTGTGAGGTCTTTCAGAGCATTATTAAGCTTCAGTTCGTCTCTTGCATCACTTGCCAGCGGTTCAGGCAGATGTTCACTGGATTGTAAGAATATGCCCTTATGAATATGATCTGGCGCCAGAAATGAGAAAAGTTGGATCAGTTGTTTCGCGCCTTCATTACCAATTTTATTAAGAGATATATCCCAAGTCGTTGCAACCGTTTGCCCATAGGAAATAGATTCATATTCGACTTCACCAAATATCTCAAGCCGATTTTGTTTGAAGAGATCGATATAGTCTTGATATGACTTATTGGTTTCTAACATATAGGCTACCGCTTGATCCTGTGCCAGAGGAAGATATCCCAGTTCCTTAGCAAGTTTTATAGCATCGTCAATGCTTCCTTCTAACTTGAAATTATTAAAAAACTCCACTGCCTCCTCTGGTTGAAATACGTCCACTTCTAGTTTCTTCATATTGCGCCAATGTGGATTTCTTGTTGTAACCAGAATATGCCCAGTATTGATCCGCGGGAGATATTGTGATAAATCCGACTCTCTTTCCGCATTGTCATAGATAAACAGCCAGTTGGTATTTTGCGACATCCAAGCCCATATTGATTGCAATATGTCATCCTTTTCGTACGTAACATCTCTTTTGATAATTCCTTTTTGCATCAAGAGGTCTTTGTACGAATCCAACATGGTCAATTCATTTTCCGCATTGATCCACCAGATGGTGTTGTACAAGTAACCGTTGTTTAGAGCATAAGCAAGCGCAATCTGTGTTTTACCAACGCCCCCCATACCACACAAGGCAATGGAACAGGGATTCTTTTCCCCGGGTTTTAGGGAGTTATCGATCTGAAGAAGAATTTCTTTTCGTCCTGTAAAGTGGATATTATTGGTGTAGGGTATGTTGTTAAGAGGAAGCTGTCCAGGAAACCTAGGCTTCTTCGTACCTGGGAAACCTGGTTTGTTTCTTGGTATGCCTTCTTCGGTTATCTGTTTCAGTCTCTCTTCTGCTTCTTCTTCGTCTATCCCAAAAAGGTCAATATATACAATTGGTTTCAGCAAGCCCTCAGGTTCATAATCATCTATCCGGATTGGGATAAACAGGCCTTTTTCACCGATTGGATCCTTGGCAAGTGCAGCGGTCCATTCAGCTTGACAATACACATGCTGCATATATTCAGCGGATAAAACCGCAATGAATCTTTCACAATCTATCAATCCCTTATCCATATACCAGACAAAGTTTCCGCCTGCCTTAAAATCCCAAGCCTGTATGCACGTAGTATAGCCGTTGGCCTCCAACACACCTGCAATCCATGTTGCCCACTTCTTGTCCTTTCCGGTGTAGCTGATAAAAAAATCCTTTTTATCCATTTGATTGGCCCTCCCTCCTTTTCATTTTGGATTGTTCTACTATTTTGTGCCGAGATATTGAGGCTTTATCCTTTGGCATGGCTTTTCCGTTTAGCTGCTTTAGCTTCTTCTCTGCCTCTTTATCATTTTCCAAAAACAAAAGCGGTTACACGCTAGTATTAACACCCTATAGCTATTGTAACGAATGATGAAAAATGGTGCGACTTAGGAACTCTTTCACAAAAGCAAAAAGCTAGAAACCCTGACTTAAGAGGGCTTCAAGCTTTTATTTTTTTCGATGTTCAACCAACGTAAAAATATTCTAATTGAGCAATTCTCGGCAATTCATTTCCGCCCGCTAAAAATCCCATAAGGGTCGCCACTAGCTCATGCTTCGTCTGTCAACTCGTACTCAAATGGCGACCCTGTCAACAGGGCAACTCTAGCTGCTCGAATCATTCTTTGAGCAAGAAGCGGTTTCCGTCTTCTGTGACGAGCGTCTTTCCGTTATCTTCGATGGTCAGCTCAAACCCGTCAAAGCTTTCCATTTCACCAATTTTCATGGTATCACCGTCGATCGAATAGTACGCAATGAGTTCTTCGTCGTCGACAGAGTATTTGACCGTCACGGCCGAGAAGTCAAAGAAAAACAATGAATAGCCGTCGAGATCTCCGTTGA
>JAAZKK010000120.1 GCA_012799825.1 Clostridiaceae bacterium
ATAGATCCTCCAAGTGCAAGGGTTTTCCTCAATATCCTGCATTTTGCTTGCACCTATTATACTGGATATAAACCGCTAATCGCCTTATCTCAAGCATTTGATGCCTGCGCAGTAGGCTCTAAAATAAGTATCAATCTTGAGTATTAAGCAGTCGGAAGCAACTAATAAATGAAACAAAAAACGAGGCGTCGATAGCGAGTTGACTTACCCACGATCGGCGCCTTGTTTCTATTAGATTTAGGCGTCAAAACGATACTTTTTTGTTTTCGTCATGCGCGGTCGATTGACATGCTGTATTTTGATTTATTTGCATGACATCATGCGTGGCAACTTTGGGTTGCCATACCTGCTGTCGGTTGCTGCGTTAGACTCAATCGGTTAAATGGCCATTGCGACATCCCACGCACGCCAGATGACCGTGCGGAGATTGCCCACTTGTTTGCAATCGCCCACGAGATGAACTTTTCTGGATGAGTTCAGCGGGGCGGGTTCATAGCCGACCGACATCAGGACTGTGTCCCCCTCAATCGAAAATGTCCGGCCGTCTTCGTGTTTTACGGTGACACCGGTATCCGTTACTTCCATAAGTTTGCTGTTCAAGTGCACTTCAACATCGTGAAGAGCGAAATATTCACGTAAGTACGATGAGTTTGCAAGACAGACACCACGGACGGCAATAAGGTCATTCATCATTTCAACGATGATGGGCTGTTTTCCCTTTTGGTGAAGATCGAGTGCGATCTCACAGCCGGAAAGACCGCCGCCGATAACGATGACGCGATTTCCGACTTCTTTCGTGCCATCGAGATATTCACATGCTTCGATCGTCTTCTCGATGCCGGGCACTTGGAGTTGACGCGGTTTTGCGCCGGTTGCAACAATGACTTCGTCGGCGACGATGGAAGCCGTATCGGTGACATTGGAGTTAAAATGGATCGGAATAGAAAGATCTTGCATTTCCTTGTCGTACCAAGCGAGGAGATCGCGGTCTTTTTCCTTGAAAGACGGCGCAGCTGCTGCGTTGAAAATGCCGCCGAGCCGGTCCGTTTTTTCATAAATGACGGGTTTGTGACCGCGGAGTTTCAAAACACGGGCAGCCTCCATGCCGCCGATGCCGCCGCCGATGATGGCAACATCTTTCGGCTGAGATGTAGGCACAATTTTATATTTTTTGGACTGCATCGTTTCCGGGTTGACGGCGCAGCGCGCCATGCCCGCATTGTCACTAAGTAGCTGGTCGTTGCCGATGCCTTTGTAGCTTGCCATGTTGAAGCAAGCGTTGTGACAGCAAATACAAGGGCGTATCGACGCCATATCATCGTTCATGAGTTTTGTCACCCATTCAGGATCGCTCAAGAAAGAGCGTGCGACTCCCATGGCATCAATTCTGCCCTCAGCGATGGCTTGGGCGCCGACATCAGGCTCCATGCGTCCGGCGCAAACGACGGGGATGTCAACATAGGGTTTGATTTGCTCCACATCCGACAGATTGCAATTCAGTGGCATATAAGGCGCCGGATGCGACCAATACCACGCGTCGTAAGTGCCATTATCGCAGTTGAGCATATTGTAACCGGCGTCTTGCAGGTATTTTGCTGCCCGCTTGCTTTCCTCCATATCTCGGCCGACTTCAACATAGTCTTCTCCCGGAAGAGCACCCTGACCAAAACCCTTTGTTTTCGACACGACAGAATAACGCAGCGAAACGGGAAAATCGTCCCCGCATGCCGCCTTAACCGCCTGTACGATCTCAACAGGGAAGCGGTAACGGTTCTCAAATGATCCGCCATATTCATCAGTGCGCATATTTGTGTATTTCATCGTAAACTGGTCAAGCAGATACCCTTCATGTACTGCATGCACCTCAATTCCGTCCACGCCGGCATCTTTGCAGCGCTTAGCCGTCTTCGCGAAAGCATCCACCATTTCATGAATCTCTTCGACAGTCATTGGGCGCGAATAGACCTCATCGAACCAGCGATTCGGCGTTACACTAGCGCTCGCAGTAAGATAACTCACATCAATCACCGGCTTCACAAGTGCGCGAAGGACTTTATTCTGCAATGCCTTAATCATAATGTCGTTGATGGCAAGCGAACGTCCAAATCCTGCCGTCAGTTGGATGAACAATTTGCATCCCGTCTTATGAAAATCCTTCATATAATCGGCAAGGCGTTCAAATTTTCGATCCCCCTTATAAAGCCACTGACCAAAAAGGATATTTCGCACGGGCGCAATACCGGGCAGAATCAACCCAACATTGTTCTTCGCGCGCTCAAGCAGAAAATGAGCCGCCTCTTCATCAAAATGGTTTGGCTCCATCCATCCGAAAATAGAGGTGCCGCCCATCGAGGTCATGACAATGCGATTCTTAATTTCGAGATTGCCGATATTCCACGGCGTAAATAAAGGTTTATAAATTTCTTTCATAGATTTCACCCCCCTCCGCAAGAAAGCGATACACCTACTCATAATACTGAAAAGTATGAATAGTGTAGCTATTCATCTTCTTGATAGATCTAAACACCATTATACTGAAATACTCAAAAAACAGTACGACAACATGTGTGCCCGAAGATCTCAAAAAACATTAAAAATCATGTGTCTTGAAAATCTCGAAGAAACAGTACAAAAGCATGTGCGCTAAAGATCTCGAAGAAACAGAGCAAAACATGTGCGCAGAAGATTTCAAAGAAACAGTGCAAAAACGCTTGTCTTGAAGATTTCAATGAAACAGTGCAAAAAATGTGCTTAACCATGCAGAACTATAAAATGTCAGGAACACGCCCCCACAGAAAACATCACTTAAAAAGTACAAAAGCATCCAGTCAACCCTTTTCTTCCCTTTAGCTGCTATCAAACAATCTCAATGACAATTTTTCAATTAGCTTTGATTTTTTAGTTTTTAGCGTTTGTTTAATGACTCTTGGCGCCATTTTTTCAATTAATACTGATCATTGTTAACCCGAAGTCTCTGACTAACATCCCCGATGCCAATTTTTCACTTTTAACAGAAAATGATATTTCGGCGGAGACGTTTACTAGAAATATGTGGTCATTTTTTTCACTTTTTATAGACTAACTAACCATAGTGATCTCGCGCCGTTCCTTTTTTCTCAATTAACTGAAATTTTAACCTTGATCAATTTAGTAAAGCGCGCCTTTTCTCAATTAACTGAAAAACTGACAACTTTGTTTTATGTGCTGCCGCTTCTGCTCTATGAAATCGTGAGATTGACACTGAGGAAGTGTGTGCATTTGCAATTAATCTGAATTAACTGAAAAACTGACTTCACTCACGGCATGGCAAAATAAGTTTATCTATATTAATTGAAAAATTGGCGTAAGTAACCCTGTTGCTTTGAATTTGTCATCTTTTATTATCCTACTCGATTTCAGTTTTCTCTTTTAATTGAAAAAATGGTCATCAAAGGGGAATTACTGCCATTCAAGATTACCTGCCTGCGCTTGGAAGGTAAATTGCCTCAGCGTTAAATATTTTGCAAATGGAGTGATTTTGAATGAGTCGGTATCGGCTGTTCGTGTTATTATTAAATACAACTTGCACGCATGGATTGCGCTGAACGTGCATTCAATGTGAAGACTACTGAAGTTGCGCCTGATGCGAGTGTTATTGAAGCCACATCTAATGTGAAGGTTTCTGACGTTGCGTCTGATCTAGTGGATGCTGAAGATGTATCCAATAGAAGATTACTAATGTTGTGCCTAATGCGAGGTGTTGTTGAAGCCACATCTAATGTGATGGTTTCTGACGTTACATCTGATCTGGCGGATGCTGAAGATGTATCAATTGTGAATACTTATTGAAGTTGCGTTTGTTGCGAGAGGTTGCTGAAGCCACAACAGCCACAACTGATATGAGGGATTGCTGAGGCCGCATCTGATGTGAAGACTGCTCAAATCGCATTGATACGATGCCTGCTGCAGTCATGCATGATAGGAGGGCTACAAAAAACACATTGTGTCCAAATCAGCGTGAAGATTGTACAGGCAGGGGTTGTCGCGGTTATATAGTTAGGGGTTGTTTCGATTCTTTCTATGGGTCGAAACCAAATCTTTTAATAGTTAGCGGAAATAGAACGCCGCCTAGGCGCCAAAACCCGCACGGACAATTTAGATGAAGGAGTTTTACGATGATTCAAGTTAATGCTATGGGTGACGCTTGCCCACTTCCGGTTGTTAAAACGAAGAACGCGCTTGAATATTTGACAAGTGCTGATGTGATTGAGACGCTTGTTGACAATGATGTAGCTGTTCAGAATCTGTTAAGGTTCGCGAAGAACAGAGGTTTAAATGCCGAACAAAAAACATTGGGAGAGAGCGCTTTTGCTGTAGTCATCGACGTCCCGGCATCCTTTTTTGAAGGGAGTGATGCCGAAAGCGATAAGGAAGTTCCTGAAGAGTATCTGTCGTGTGTTCCTCTCGTCGATGAGAACAAGTCCAAGAAAATTGCTGTCGTGATTTCATCGGATCGGATGGGGTCAGGCGATGACGCGCTTGGCGAAACGCTCATGAAAAGTTTCATCTACGCTTTAACTCAACAGGATCGCCTTCCTGATCTCATTATTACGTACAATGGCGGCGTAAAACTAGCCTGTGAAGGTTCGCCTGCACTCGAGGATTTGAAAGATCTGAAGTCTCGAGGCGTGACGATTTTCAGTTGCGGTACTTGTCTCAGTTTTTATAACCTTACTGATAAATTAGGCGTTGGTGAGGCGACCAATATGTATGAAATCGTTGCGATGATGTTGGAAGCAGATCGAATTGTCAAACCTTAATTTATGAGACTTAAAGAAGATTGCGTCGTCATCACTTTCGCATCTACAACGGATGCGATGGCGGCGGAGCTTTATTTTAATAAAAAAGCGCTCCGCGGGCGTCTCATTCCGGTGCCGACGTCAATTACGGCAGGCTGTGGAATGGCATGGAAAGCCCCGGCAGAGGATCGTGATGTGCTTGTGACCGCACTTAGCTGTAGGGGGCTTCGCTACGATAAGGACTACCGCATGCTCCTTTAACATCAAAGCGACTGGATCGGATCTAGGATGTTGGATGCACATGCTAATTTAAACACTGTTGCATCTGTGTTGGATCGTTGTTGATGGATACACAAGCCAATTTAACACTGTTGTGTCTGTATCGGATTTTGGGCGTTAGATGCACATGCTAATTTAACAACGTAGCATCTGGATCGGATTTTAGAAGTAAGATGCGCTCGATGTCGGCCAGAACGTTCCACGGATGAATTTCCCGAGTTAGCTGAGAATATTGAATATTTTTCATCGTTTGCAGGTCATATAGGTTGTAGATAATTGACAAACGGCTGACAGATGGGATGTAGATGATTTGAAAGACAACAGGCCAGATGAGTTATAGATGGTCAGATGATGGACATGCACCTATGATCATAGGCAGATGTGAGGTAGTTTCGATGGTTTATCTTGATAATGCGGCGACGACAATGCGCAAGCCTCGTGAAGTAATCGAAGCGGTTATCCATGCAATGGAAACTGCAGGAAATGCTGCACGGGGCATGGGAGAGGCGGCATTGTGGTCATCGCGTTCTATATTCGAAGCGCGAATGCAAGTGGCCGATTTTTTCAATGTCAAGCGACCCGATCACGTCATTTTTACATCAAACGCAACCGAAGCGCTCAATATCGCGCTCAACGGATTATTCGAGAAAGGTGATCATGTCATAACGACAGCACTTGAGCACAACGCGGTGCTTCGACCGCTCTACCGGTTGGAAGAACGTGGAGATATCGCGCTGAGCATTGTGCCTGCTGACTCTTACGGCAATATTGATATGGATGCGTTTGAGGCTCTGATACGCCCTTTAACGCGCGCGATCGTGGTAACACATGCGTCCAATTTAACCGGTAACGTTGTCGATGTGCGCCGTATCGGTCGTCTTGCGCAATCGAGAGGCATTCTCTTCGTTGTTGACGCGGCGCAGACGGCAGGCTCAGTACCTATAGATATGGAAAATATTGCCATCGATGTGCTTTGTGTAACGGGACATAAAGGGCTTTTCGGACCGCAGGGCACAGGATGCCTTTGTCTTCGTGATGGTGTCGATGTTCGTCCTTTCAAAGTCGGCGGCACCGGTGTTCAGTCTTTTAGCAAAACTCAGCCTAAGATGTATCCGGAGCGCCTAGAGGCAGGAACGCTTAATACTCACGGTATTGCAGGTCTTGTAGCGGGCATTAACTTTATTCGAAGTGTCGGCATTGAAGAAATTCATCGGCACGAAATGTCTCTTACGCACCGTTTTTATGACGGCGTCGTCTCGATCCCTGATATACAGATCTACGGTGACTTTTCAGCTGACGATCGTGCGCCCATTGTGGCGCTTAATTTGGGCGATATTGATTCGGCGATTGTGGCGGACATGCTGAGCACGTCATACGGTATTGCAACGCGTGCCGGTGCCCACTGCGCCCCAAGAATGCATGAAGCGTTAGGTACGGTATCACAAGGTGCCGTTCGTTTCAGTTTTTCTTGGTTCAACACGGAAGATGAGATTGATCGAGCGATTGCCGCGCTGCATGATATCTCGCGGCACGTGGCGTCCGGCACGCAAGATTAGCCTACAAGTCTCAGAAAGGTGCCGTTCGTTTCAGTTTTTATTGGTTCAATACGGAAGGATAAGATTGATCGAGCGATTGCCGCGCCGCACGATATCTCGCGGCACGTGGCATCCGGCGCGCAAGACTAAAGCTTATGCCTAAGCTGTCATCTTCAAGTTTTTCAGACTAGTGCATAAGCTTAGGTCGTTAGCTTCTATTTCTACAGACCAGCACCTTGCGCGCAAGACTAGCACTTATAGATCTCAGGAACAGCAACGGGAACCAAGGCTAGCGTCCAGCGATCAGGACTAGCGCATAAGCCTAATCAGGCGTTGTCCGAGTTTATCTTTCATAAAACGGTAGAGGCGGTATAAGACCGGCCGAACGGGGAGGTCGAACTCTCCCAAATAAGAGACGATGTGCGGGTCAAAGTGGCTTTTATATTCGAGAAGGCCGTCCTCTAAATCGCCCGAAATACCGCCCATACCGACGTAATCAGTACCTTTTCGAAATGCTTCGTTCATCGTTGCTACATAAGCCGCGTCCTGTGCGGCAAAGCGTGTGTAATCGCGGTTAAAGCCTGCGTACAGCAATTCGCAGGAACGTCCGAAAAGCACTGACAAACAACCTGCAAGCAGCGCTCGATCACCTTCTTTTTCGCGCATTTCTTGATAGAAACGCAACGATGATTCACAGGCGTCGAGCTGTTCTTGGTAGACGCGCCTTTTTTTTGGCGCATTTTCAGGAAGATCAGCAATTCGAGTCTCGATATTCAGTTTTTCTTTTTCTACTCGGGCGACGGCAGTGGAAAGATCGATGCGCGCAATGTAGAGGATGGAGCCATTACCATAGAGATCCATGAGCCTCTTAAAATATGTTTTATCACGCAAAACGAGGTCTTTAGCTTCTTCTGTCTTTTCAATGAGATAACAGAAGTCATCGAGATCGTCCGTGTTGCCTCTGTGCACTTCAAGCATTCGCTTTTCAGCATTTTTGAGTGCACGGCGGCGTCGAGATGTGAGGCGATCCTCGATCAGACGTCCATCGTCGAATGTGATTGCTTGATAACGCGGTTGGATCGTGTCGTATAATCCCTTGGTAAATCCCTGATGTTGAAATCCGATCGATTCCAAAAGCGCTTTTGCATCGAGTGCCTCAGGATCGACAACATCCTCAAATGTCGCAATAGGCGCAGCATGCGCAACAACAGGAGGATCTATCTTAAGAAAAACGCAGCGGTCAGCATGAGCCTGATTTCTTAATTCCGTCATGTAGAAAGCAACAGCCTCGCGCTGTCGGTAGTCCATAATAGGACCGCGCGGGATATACCAGAGCGTATGGCCGGACTTGATGCGACGGATGAGAACAAGCGCCGCTGCGATAAGATTATTCCGTTCGTCGTGCAAGCCGGTAAGTCTGTGCTCCCAGTTGGATTTAACTTCGCCCCATTTAGAGGATTGCAAAAGATTGCAGTGGACGTGCTGCTTTACGAATTCGTCGTATTCATAAGGATCGACGTGATCGATATACGTGTAAGCTTTGTGAGCGTTTCTATTAATGATGATTCCCTTTCTCGTCATCGGCTTTCCCAATGTTCGCGCGACGGGATGATGCTCTTCTCGTCGTCGATTTCCCAAAGTTTTCGCAGGAGAGCTCTGTCTTACCTGTCGTCTGTTTTCAAATGTCCTCGCGATGGAATACTCATATTCTGGTGAGTCGACCGGCTCTTATACTTTAAACTATTTTTTCTTCAAGCGGTTCTAACAGTTCTTCCTGAGTTTCGTCCAGTGGCTCTTTCTGCATCTTATTTAGCAACTCTTCCTGCATCTAATTTAGAAACTCTTCCCGTGTTTCATGCAGCGGTTCTTTCGGCATCTTATACAGTAACTCTTCCTGAGCTTCATGTAGCGGTTCTTTCGGCATCTTATACAGTAACTCTTCCTGAGCTTCATGCAGCGGTTCTTTCGGCATATCTTACAATGGTTCTTCCCTCGTTATTTCGCTGAATACGCCACATATTTTGCTGTTCAGAAGCTTGTCTACTTTTCGTTCGGTGGATCATCGCTCATCGTTTCTTCAACGGCTGTTTTTCCAGAGCGAGGGCGGCGGCCGAGCAAAAGCGCAAAGGGCTTGAATTTTAAAAGACGCACAGCAACAGGATGTGTAAGTAGCGGGTCGAGAACACCGGTACGTCCTGCAAGCGGGAGATAGACGGCGATCCCGGCAAGAGCAAATACGACCATTTGCAGTGTTTGGAAGAGTCGGCTATGTCCCTCGGTTGGCCAGATACATCTCAAGAGCAAAAGGACAGCGGTCATCGCAACAATGGGGACTGACATTTTTTTCGCCATTTGAAAAGACGGTTTCGCACTAAAATGAACTTCGCGATGGAGCGAACGTATCAGGAGAGCTAAAACGATGGATTGACCCAAAATACTTGAAGCCGAAGCGCCAAGATAAGGACGAAGTTCTATCCGGTGGAACAGAAAAATCAACGGAAGATCACATGCCGCGTTAAGCACAATGCCGATAATCGTATACTTGATGATCGTCCTCCCTTTTCCCATACTCTGTCCCGCCATACTGAACACGTTGACAAAGCTGTTAACCATGGTCAGAAGAAGCGTCATGATGAGGATGCTGGGACCGTGCGGACTCGCTCCGTAAAAAATAGTGTAGACCGTTGGCGCGAAAATAATTAGGCCGATCGTGAGGGGAAGATTGATACAAAAAATCACAGCGATGGCCTGATTCAGCTTGACGTTGACATCGAGCAAATCGCGTTTCGCGTAGCTGTTCGCGATATGTGGAGCGATGCTGTTGGCCATGCCAATCGGAAGCGCGGCAGTGATCATGGCGATCTTAGGCGCCCAATTGGAGGCGATGCCGACGACTGTTTGCGTTTCGACGACGGAATAGCCGATTTTATCCAGTCCGTAAAGCAAAAGTTTCATGTCGACGACAGTGTAGATATGGATGGAGATGGTATAAATAACGACCGTACTGCAGTAGCGTATCAGTTTTTTTACGATAACGTTTGAAGGATCAGCGTGTTGTTCGAGCGGAGGTAATGATGCGTCTGAAGGATTAAAGTCGTTGATTTTTTTCTGAGAGAAACTGCGGAAGGCGTCTTTGTTGGAACGCTTTTTGACAACAACGTAAATCCAGGCAATAAACGCGGCAAACGCGGCGCCAAAAAGCGCAACGAAGACGGCGTGTACTTGGCTTTGATGGAATATATAAAGAGTCACATAGGCGCCAATCAATACAAAGGCGATGCGCACTGCCTGCTCAATAACTTGGCTTGCCGAAGAGACGCCGATGAATTTGTGTCCTTGCATATAACCGCGCTCAACACTCAGAAAAGGGACGATTAAAAGGCACAGCGCTACTACGCGAAAAGCGAATGTGAGATCTGATGCCTGCGCGCCCGTGTCGGAAGCGCTGATGAAAAACCGGCTAAGAGCGGGGGCGAAAATCTGAATGAGAATAAAGGAAACAAAAGAGACGAGTGTGACATAACGCCGTCCAAGACGATAGGCGCTCTGCGTCGATTTAAACTTGCCAAGAGCATTATATTCGCCGATTAGGATGCTTATTGCAACGGGTATTCCCGAAGTAGAGACGGAAAGAAATAGGACATAGATGCTATAGGCGCAGGAGTAAATAAACCCGCCTTCGTCGCCAATCATCTGATAGAAGGGGATATTATACAAAAGTCCCATCACTTTAGTGATGATGATGGCAAGATAGGCAATGAGCGAGCCTTCTACAAAACTATTTTCCCTAAGCCTTTTTTTGCCCACAAAGCCTCCTAAAATCTTTTTAATTATAGCCCATTCCGGAGTTATAGCCCATTCCGAAGAACTGAAAGCGATTGCATATTATGAATATCTGAAAACGATTTCTGAAAACGAGAAAATGCAGATGAATGCCTAAAAAACTGATCTGTCACAATACATCCGATGAAGTCGCGTCTGCTTTCGTATGCCTGATGGACAAATCAGGCTGAAAAACCACTCCGAAAACGTGCTCAGCGAGCCGACGAATGCCGGCGTGAGGTTTTCCATAAATGTCCGCAAAATAATAATTCTGGTGAAGATCGATGCCGGGATCATCATTAAACTCGACAAGATCGGGACCTTCCGGCGTCATCGCGATATCCCATCCGATCATTTTCAGCTCAGGAATCAGCTTTGCCATTTTGCTGATTTGATCGAGAGCTTCCTTGAAATATGGAACACGTGAGCCCTTCGGACTAAATCCTGTCAACGGATGTTCAGGTACCAACAAGTCGTATCCGTATTTCGTGCCGGGATACGGCTGAAAATACCCATCTGATCGGATGATGCCGTCATCATCCAAAAGAAGAAGGAACAGACCGTAATGATTATCCGTTCTAGACGTGTCGCTGCTTACTCGCATCACCGGCGGCAAGAACACAAGGTCGCCCGAATCGTTCGCAAATGTGACGATACGGAGAGTATTGACGGAATGGACGGAGAAGCGCGCGACATCCGGGTGCTGAACAATCGCTTCTTCCAGCATAGTCAGTCCACTGTCGCGCAGGCGTTTCGCAACCCCTGGTTCCTGTTTTTCTTGCTCAATATAAACCACCTGATGGCCGCAGCGGCCGGTGACGTCTTTGGCGAAAAAAACAGGATGGCGGCCGAGAAAGTCCTGAATTTCTTCTTCGCTCGACTCTGTAAGACTGACGCAATCTCTCCTGTAGAAAGCTCGAAGTCGTTGATAGCCCACCCATTTATCTTCTAAAGGGCTTTCTTTGCCATTGACTGCCGGTTTCAACGCTGTCAACATGTGGCTTGTGATGTACTCAGATTTCAATGAGTCATCCTGCATGGAAAATCCGAACTCAAGATAATCCGTCGTTGTTGCCCCATAACGGCGTCGGCACTTAATCATATCCAAATAAAGAGAAAGGCGGCTCTTACCGGAACGGCGCGCTTCTGCGCATGCAACATTTCTCATGCTTTGAATGGTGGACCAAGTGATCATAGATGCAAGGAAAAGTCCCTCTTGTAAGATGTTTCACATTGTATCACATCTCCCTTTAACCGTTCATGTGGGATGTCCGCTTGCTACCCTTTTATTTGTCCTCGCGTTATTCCTCTTCGAAGTGGAAAATCAACAGTTTAGTGGCTTCCGCGTTATTTCTCTCCGAAGTGGAGAATCAACAGTTTAGTGGCTTCCGCGTTATTTCTCTCCGAAGTGGAGAATCAACGAGTTCTAGTCCTCACACTATTCCTCCCTGAAGTGAAAAAACAACAATTTAGTGTCCCCACGCTATCCATCTTCGAAGTGGAGAATACTTACGCGGCAAGATAAACAAAGAAAACAAGTCTTAAAAAGCAAACAAGTCTTAAGAGAAGAAAGCCTGACTTAAAAAATCATCGACGGCACGGTTAAATGCGGCAGAGTTTTTTAAAGCAATCGCATGATCGCCTGGAATCAAAACTTTGACGGCACCTGGGATACTTTTGGCGATGAGATCAGTATGCTCTGGCTTGATGAGGTCCTCAGTTCCTGCAATGACCAAAGTAGGCACACGTATCGCCCGTAGATCTTTGGGATGAATGTTGGGGTCAAAAATCATCAGACGTTGAAGCTCAAGAATACGTTTTTCACGTTCCGAATTGCGGGAACGAAAAAATGCTTTGATGTACCGTTTTGCGATTTTACGACGAGTAGATGCTTCGAGTCCCCAGACGTTGAGATTGCCGGCATTCAATATTAGCGCGCACACACTCTCCGGATAGTTGAGAGCGAACGACATCGCGATATTTGCGCCATCAGAAAAACCTAATATGATAGCTTTTTCAAGATTATGCTCTTGCATAAACCCTTGAAGATCATCTGCGAATTGTCTGATTGTAAAGGGCGCAGTTCCCCTCGGTGATTGTCCATGTCCGCGCGTATCAACTGCAAAAACGCGATAGCTTGCAGCAAAATAATCAATCTGATGAACGAAATAATCTGAATTTTCACCGTTTCCATGGAGCAAAATCAGAGGTTTACCGTTCCCATAAGAATTATAGTTAAGAGAAATATCCATACGTTTAACTTTCTTTCAAAAAGCGTTTATCTTTCCTTGATAATAGGCGGAAATGAAAATCCTTCGCATATAAGGAAATGAAAATCCTCCGTTTTCGCTAGATCATACGTATCTAAGGAATATTATAGTAAAGTTGCAAGTGCTTTGGCTACGGGGAATAACAGTAGCAACAGAAAGTTTGAATTGAAAAAATATGTTCTGTTAACAAGAGTTCAGAGTTGAGAAATTTGTTTTGCAGCTACAAAGAACGTTAGACCTGAGAAGTTCATTTTACCGCGGCAACGGGAGGTCGGTATCGAGAATTCTATTTCGCAATTACAAAGAAATGTTAGAGCTGAAAAGTATGTTTTACAGCTCGATTTTCTGATCTTGCCGCTATACCATCTAGTGTCATTAAAACAAATTATTTACGTATAAGACAAATTTAGATTATTTTTCAAATAGTCGAGATACTTTGCGTCAGTTCCGCTAAAAAATTGCGGGTCTTCCATTTTGTAGGCGTGCCACAAATGATCAATGGCTTCATCATGCCTCCCTGTTTCCAATAGACACGCTCCAAGTCTCATCTGAAGGTAGGAGTTTGATTTTCCCTTTCCGGATACATTCGAATAGGCCGATCGATAATACGGCAACGCTTCCTCGTATGCGTTTGAACTGAAAAACACGTCGCCAAGAAAAATCTCGAGCCATACAGATTGCTCGAATTGGTTTTTTGGTTCAGGAATCGCGTCATAGGCACGACGCCAGATTTTTTCAGCACGTTTTGCATAACCATAGCTCTCAACCCGATTTCCTTTTGCTGTTTTTTGGATCACCTTCCTTGCCAAATCAGGTGAGAGCATGCCATTCACTGTTTTATTCTTTCTGCGACCGTTGCGCAACCTTGCGAACAATGCCATAAGCCGTCATCACTCCTTTTTTGTATTGCGCTCATTGAATTAAAATATTCATAGATCGATCAAATTTATTATATCAAGCAACCGTCCTGCGTTGTCTGTAAACCGTTATAAGAAAGTAAAAATCCAGTAAACAAGACATCATGACGTGACAAAAAGAACCACACTTTTTGCAGTCAGGTGAAAAATCAGCTTAAGAAGGCCCCGTCAATAAACGAATCGATGAAGAGCGCGCACTTTAGCACCATTATCTGCTCCTGCTTAAACCTCCGCTTCTCCGGGTCAGAATTTCAACTTTGATAGAAAAAATTTTCATTTCCCAACCCTCTTAGGACAATTTTTCAACATTTACAGCAATATAAGGTTTTAATCAATCGCGGCCTTCAAACACGAGAGATGAAGTCAAAAAATCAATTATTTTAGTCAACCAGACTCTGTATTTGTCTCTCAAAACAGTTTTTCAATTTTTTGAGTGAAAGTGTCTTGATAAGGAAGCTCTGCCTTGGCAATATTTCAGGTTTGGTAGAAAAACTGCCTAAGAGGGTTGTCATCTTATCAGCATTTCAAAAAAAGTTGAAATTTTGTCTTGGCCTGAAAAGAAAAAAAGCGAGGGTATGTTGTGGTGCTTGTGGAGTAGAATTATAGTTCCACAATATTAGATTACTGAGGCATAATTGATACAACAAATATATTTTCGCAATGGGCATGTTTGTCTAGCGTACTAGGTCTATCTAATTGCGGACAGCTCTCTAGACTGTGTCGCGTGAAGCGATCTGTCGCTTGCCATTCAGAGAGGAAAGCAAGATATGAAAATCTACGAACGAAATAAGCGATGGCTGGCCTATGCTTTGCCAGCCGTGTTGCTTATAGCTTGTGTACTCATTTTTCTTCCCAAGGAAGATTTAGTGATTAAGCCGGGTACTTGGGAAGGCGATTTCGATTTTGATGAGGCTGTTATCTACTTTCTTCTGACAGATCGTTTTTATAACGGGGACTCGTCGAACGATGATCCGAATGGTGAAAACTATGACGTGTCACATCCGGAGACATACCATGGAGGGGATTTGCAAGGAATTATCGATAAACTGGATTATATTCAGGCACTTGGGGTCAATACTATTTGGGTGACTCCGATTGTCGATAACATTAATTTCAATGTGCGACATGGAAAGGACGCGCAGTACGGATACCATGGGTATTGGGCGAAGGATTTTACGGCGGTTGACGAGCATATTGGAGATATTGAGACGCTCAAAATGCTTGTAGACGCGGTGCACGATCGCGGCATGAAACTCATGGTGGATGTAGTGATCAACCACACCGGCTACGGGATGAAAAAAACGGATAGAAACCCCGGAATCCCAAATTATCCAACAAAAGAAGAACAGGCGGTGTTCAAAGAGATGCTCCGCCTCAAGCCCGGTTCGGGCGCAATAGAAGGAGAACTTTCCGGACTGCCCGATTTTATTACGGAAGATCCGAATGTCCTCAATCAGGTGATTGATTGGCAAGTCGGGTGGATTGAGAAAGCGAAAACACCACAAGGCGGCACGATTGATTATTTTCGAGTTGACACGGTAAAACATGTGAGACTCGAAGAACTCAAGGCTTTCAAAGACGCCGCCACGCTTGTCAAACCGGATTTCAAGATGATTGGTGAATATTTTGACGGAGATATTGTGTCAAACGGAAAAGTACTCGAGCTCGGAGGCATGGATTCTGTGCTCGATTTTTCCTTTAAAAACACCGTACGCGAGTATCTTCGCGGAAATTTTGAACAGTGTGAAAAAATCCTCCAAAATCGCAATCGCATGTTAACGCCTCAGAAAACAGTCGGTCAATTCTTATCGTCACACGATGAAAATGGTTTTTTGGCTGTCAGGCTCGGTGGGGACACGGGACTTTTTAAAGTCGCTGCGACTTTGCAAATCACAGCCAAGGGTCAGCCAGTAATTTACTATGGTGAAGAAATCGGTCTTTCCGGGAAAACGGCACGAGATATGGATAAAGGTGAGTTTTCAGAAAATCGTTATGACTTTGACTGGGAGAAAACGATAAATAATCCGATGTTGGAACACTACCGTACATTGCTAGCCATTCGACGCCAATATTCAGATCTGTTTAGCAAAGGGGATCGTGAAACGGTCTTTTTCGACGAAGACGCCGGGATCAGTTTTTTCTCGCGCTCCTATGAAGGAGAGAAAATCGTTGTTGGCGTGAATATTGCGACTGAAGCGCAGGATCATGCGCTATCCCTCGGTCTTGACAAGGACGTTAAAATTGTCGATCTTTATAGTGGGAAAAAGTACAGTGCCGATGCAGAAGGGAAAATTCCCGTCACGATTCCCTCAAAAGATGACGGCGGCACGGCGATTTTGAAAATAGAAACGAAAACGAAATAGTTTTCCTTATCCTCTCGCGCTTGTACTAGTCTCTTTTGCGATGACAGAAAAAGATGAGACAGGAGAAGAGGACGCCTCCCATAATGTTGCCCAGCGTGACTGGAAGCATATTATTTAACAGAAATCCGCGCGTTGTCAGCGTGGAAATATCCATACCGGCTGATATTGCCAGCTCTTTATAAAACGGCTGGACTCTTAAGAAAAGTCCGGCAGAAATGTAGTACATATTGGCGACGCTTTGTTCGAAACCTGCAATAACGAAGAAGGCGACCGGGAAATACGCCGCCGCAGCACGGCTGATGCCGTCCTTATTCATAAGAGCGCCCATCACGGCAATACAGACCAGAATGTTGCAGAAAATACCGAGAACGATAGCCTTCGTAAAAGGAAGTGCCGTTTTGTATGCAGCGGTATCCATAATGGCGAGGGCAAGATCATTATTTCCGAATTCGAAAAATATTCCTGCATATATATAGCCTGCTGCTAGGATAATGGAGCCGGCGAAGTTTCCGAGATATACAAACAACCAACTGCGAAGCATTTTGCTGACGGTGGTTTTGCCATTCAACACGGAAATGGTGATCAAGTTGTTGCCCGTAAATAACTCAGCACCGGAATAAATAACCATAATCAGCCCGAAAGGAAAGAGCAGGCCACCTGCGAGTCTTGCTGCAGAAACAGATTCCTGAGAATACGATGCGATACCGTAGACGATGCCGGCCATCCCATTCAAAAAACCTGCAAGCATACCAAGCGGGAAAAGCTTTCTGAAAGGTGAAGACGCCTTCTTCGCTCCAAGTTCTGTATAAAAATCAATAAACTCCGTTGCTGAAATCATATCTAGCCTCCCGGATTAGACCAATCCAACGTGCGAATAACAAACGAAGTTGGTTTGTTATTTTATTGCATATTCAACAAGCAATGTTATCAATATTTATCTGTACCCAACAATCTACTGTGTCCATCAATCCATGCGCTCAACTACGCGCTCTAACCATACCATGCAAAAGATCGAAGTTTCAATAATATTTGAATATTTGCATGTCGTCATCAAAAAGAAAGTGCGTTCCTGCTCAGTAATGTCAACTAGTAATTTCAACTAATAATGTCAACTAATTGTACTGTCAAGTAATGTTCGCATGCTTCGGTTATTCGTTCTATAATAAACGAAAAGATATAAAAGTTGAAAAACTGACTTTAGTTGTGAACTTTGTTCGCGAAGTCTCATGCAAGTAGTCTCCGTTAGGTTTTATGCTTTAATTTCAAAAGGAATAGCATTAAGCAAAAGGTCACTTGAAGATAATTGCAGGCAAGATTTGTGTTTATATTTGCAAAAGGGACGGCACTAAACACAACGCTACGTGCGAATGATTGCCGCCAATCATGTGTGTTGACCGGATGATGAGATGTCTGTTTTAGAGAAAGAAAAACACGCGAGGTTCTAAACTGTACGCATCTATTATTCTGCGCAAACTACGCGCAACTAATTAGATCAAAACAAAAACTGCCAATATGTCACGCTCCGAGCGAACATCAATAAATAAGAATAATTAAAGAATACGAGGTAATATAAAGAATGGAAAAATTATTGACGATTTTCCGTGGAAAGATTGCAGATATTTTCGTTTTCGGAAGCTTGGTTGTAGTGGATTCTACAGGAAAAATCATTTACGCAAAAGGAGATCCGAATGAATCAGCATTTCCTCGGTCAAGCGAGAAGCTTATACAGGCGCTTACTACACTCAGTCTTGGAGCGAAGGAAGCTTTTCAAATGACTAAGCAGGAGATCGCCCAGATCTGTGCGTCACATCGCGGAGAAGCTTTCCACATCAGTACGATTCGAGGACTTTTAAAGAAAGCGGGTCTCGATGAAACCTATTTGAAGTGCGGCGCTCACTATCCCTTTAAGCCGGATGTCGCATTAGAAATGCAAAAAAATGGCGTTGAGGCAACTGCAATTCACAACAATTGTTCAGGCAAACATACAGGCATGCTACTCGGCACAAAGTTGCTCGGAGCTTCGCTTGACGACTACTATAAACCGGAACATCCTATCCAGCAACATATTCTTAAGATGCTCACCACGCTCTGTGACTACTCAGTTACAGAAGAGAAAATCGCAATCGACGGGTGTGGCGTCCCTGTGCACGCGCTGCCCTTACAACGTTTTGCGTATGGTATGGCGCGGTTCGCCGACGACGAGCGACTTCCAGAAGGTTTAGCGCCTCATACAAAAGACATTATGGATGCCATCACGCGCTATCCGGAATACATATGCGGCACCGACGGCACAGAAAATTACATCATCAAAAAATACCCTGATGGATTAGTTCTAAAGGGTGGGGCAAACGGTTATTTCACAGGCATCCTCACTCATCACAAATACGGTTTTGCGCTCAAAACCTATGATGGAATCTCCGAATACAGGGATATCATACTCCTTGAACTTTTGAAGAAAATGGATATTGTCCAAGAAAAAGATGAGGATTATTTTGACCGGATATTTGACAAAAAAATCCGCAATCATCGCGGCGAGATCGTAGGCGAGATTAAGGTCAATTTTTAAAGAATCTATTTTGGACAAAAAGTCAATATTTTTTGAAAATAGTTATTAGGCACATCTAAACAATTTTTCAACTAATTTTGAAAACTGTTTTCCGGAGAGTGTTTCAAACGGTTTCTGGAAAAAATAAGTGATCCACAGGTGCTGATATTTGTTGTTTTTCTACCTAAACGAGTAATTGACCAGTTCGCAACTGTGCACACCAGCAATTATCCTGCTAAAGTCAAAAATTTGTCCCGCTGCCTTTGTTCTCTCATTTAATTATCCGAAAGAGCTGATAAATTGCCAACTTAATACTATATCTAGATGATTTTTCTGCTAAAGCTGAAAAATTGTCCTGTTATATTTGCCTTCTCATTTAATTATCTAAAAAAGTTGTAAAAATGTTTTGTAGCAGATAAGATCCATTAAGTTATCCAAACAAAGTCGAAAAACTGTCTAACTTCTGTGGGCTCAGCGTAGTTTTCTAATAAAGTTGTGTTTTTGACAGGTCAATAAATAAAGATCAATTGCAAAGAGTGGTCATGTGCACAACCGGATGTCATGTTGTCATTTCATCTTAAGCGTGCATATCAAGAAAATCAATGATGTCTCGTATAACATCGTCTCGGTTCAATTCATTCAGAATTTCATGACGTGCGCCGGAATATAATTTAATACTCACATCTTGGACACCTACGCTTCGATAACGATTGTAAAGCTCTTTGACTCCTTTTCCAAAAGAACCGACCGGATCTTGGTCTCCGGAAAGGATGATAATCGGGGTGGATAATGGAATTTTATGAAAATGCTTTGGATTTTCTATGTAAAGAAGGGTGTCGAAAAAGCCGGCAAAAAAGCTGGTTGGGAAAATTGCACCACACCAAGGATCGGCGATGTAACGATCAACGGAGGTCTCATCGCGAGAAAGCCAGTCGTAGGATGTTCGATTTGGTGCGAATTTCTTATTGTAAGCTCCAAAGGAAAGGCGGTTCAGTAGATTTGATTCGGCGCGGTCGCCACGAAGCGCGCACTCAATGCCGGCAATCCAGCGACCGAGCGACAGCACGGCACCTTGTTTTCCATTAGAACCGCTAAGAATCAATCCGTCTATCAAACCGGGATATTCCATCAAGAAACGTTGAGACGCGAAAGATCCCATGCTGTGTCCGAATAGGAATAAAGGGATATCCGGGTGATTTGTGTGTGCGATTTGTGCTAGATGTGCCATATCGGCGATGAGATGATCAAATCCGTCTTTTCCGCCGAGGTAACCTTGTTGTGATTCGCTTTCCGCCGAGCGACCGTGCCCTCGGTGATCATTTGCGTAAACAGCGTAGCCTGCTTTGTTTAAACAATGAGCGAAATGAGCGTATCGTGTCGAATGTTCTGCCATGCCGTGCGCAATCTGTACAACTCCCTTAAGCGGAGGTAATGAATCTATGGACGAGGAACAATCGTTTTCGTTGGGATCCCTGTTTTGGACGATGGTAACTTCAGGCAATAACCTGCTAGTTGGATCGCTCCCTTTATCTATCTTATTTGCATTTTTGTCTTCAAAGGCTGACTTTAATATGCCCGCAGAAAACGGATTAGGAAAAGAAGATGGAAGCCAGCAGTAACAGAAAATTGCAAGGCCGTCGTCTGACTGGAAAGTAAAATTTAATGTAGCGTCCATGGCAAGTCACCCTTTCTTTTGAGTCATTGTATGTCTCCTGTCATGCCTGGCATTAGAAATCGTAGAAAAAATCCTTTGGTATCTCATATTTTACGTATTGAACGAAAAAGACCGTTCAAGAGTTCCGCCAAACAAATAGATCATTGAACTAAGATGTCCTTGCGTCTAGTCAGCATATGCTGGTTAGACGCTAAAAAGCTGCCTCATTACAAAAGATGATTAGTTTCATTGTACTCAACCATGAGGCTTGAGAAGTGTATCTTTCCCACAAAAAAGGGTTAGACTAATCAACTGGCCGGGCACATACAAAAAAGTCTTTTAACGGACGAAAACCGACAGGTAAAGTCCCTAACTGGCCGGGCACATACGAAAAAGCCAATTTTTCACTGCGAAGCGCCACCTAACACAAAAATTACGTGAAAAGATTGGAGAGCAAAATAACCACGAGGATAGGTACCGCTACCCACTTAATCATGATTTCGTAAGCTCGTTTAGCGCGGAATTTTCCCGACTTGAGAACCTCATGTTCGATGTAATCCGGTTTCACCACATGACCTACCAAAACACAGGTAAATATCGCGATAATGGGCATCATGACTGAATTGGTAATAAAGTCAAAGAAGTCGAGGAAAGCGCGTCCCAATAATTGAATGCCCGCCATCGGCCCATATCCAAGGCAAGATAAAGTACCTAATAGTACTGAGACTCCTAAGACAGCTAAAGTCGCCGTCTTGCGTTTCGCTTTTGTTGCGTCCATAACGATCGAAACGACGGCCTCCATGAGAGAAATAGAGGAGGTGAGTGCTGCGAAGAAAACAAGGATAAAGAATGCAGCGCCAACGATGTTACCGGCCGGCATACCCGCAAAGACTTTGGGCAACGTTACGAACATCAAGCCGGGTCCTGCCTGTGTGCGTATCAGCGTGGGATCACCGCCGCTATACGCGACAACTGGCGGTACGATCATTAAGCCGGCTAAGAACGCCACAAAAGTGTCCAACGCAACGATTTGAACTGATGATTTCTGCAGATCGTCTTCCTGCCTCATGTAGGAGCCATACGTAATCATGATGGCCATCGCTAGCGAAAGCGAGTAAAAAAGCTGCCCCAATGCCGATAGCAGTAAATCTGTAAAATCTTTGAATGATGAGATAGATGAAAAATCGGGAACGAGGTAATACTTTAGGCCGTCTGCCACACCGGGAATAGTAAGTACGTAGATTACAATGCCGACGGAAAGAATAATGAGCAGAGGCATCATGATTTTACTTGCCGCTTCAATTCCCTTTTGAACTCCAAGCAGGATAATCACTGCCGTCACGCCAAGAAAAATAAAAAACCAGAATTCGGAGTTATTGAGGAGTCCTCCGCTGTCCATTTTAATGAAAGTATTGAAATAATCTTCCGATTGTTCGGCAATCTTTTGGCCGGATCCCTTAAAAAATTCGAAGCCGTATTTCGTTACCCAACCACCAATTACACAGTAGTAAGAGAGAATAATTGTCGGAACAAACATTGTCAGCACTCCGAGAAAAGAAAATTTCGGATGCATTGCAGTGTATGCTCCCATTGCAGACAATCTTGTGCGCCTACCGATGGCTACTTCTGTAATCAGTAAAGACAGGCCGAATGTTAGGGCAAACAGAATATAAACTAGCAGAAAAACACCGCCGCCATACTTCGCCGCAAGATAAGGAAATCTCCATAAATTCCCAAGACCGACCGCAGAGCCTGCTGCCGCCAACACAAACCCAATTCTGCCCGTAAACGACTCACGTTGCTGTGACATAAACTCTCCTCATAGGTTAACAGTAGTATTATCTAAAACTACATAGTTCCCAGCAGGGTTCCATCAAGATCCATTACATTTAATTTGTTCTGCTCGGCAATGTTTGAAACATGCAAGTGTCCCCTTTAGAAAGAATTACCGAAAAGCAGGATTCCGTCAAGGATCATTACACATTTATCCTGCTCGATAATGTTGAAATATGCAATAGTCCTTTTAAGAAAGGATTACCTAAGCAGAGGGTTCCGTTAAAAACCTTTACACATTATTTGTCACGCTTGGCAATGTTATAAGATAAGCAGTAATCCTTTCTGGAAAGAATTACTGAATAGTAAACTGAGATGACAATGATGTGCAAAGTCGAATAGATGTCGCCTAAAATTATGTGCGACTTCTGGCTAAATCGGAATGAATGTTTTTCTTTGATGGATCAGGCCTCAATATCAAGAAGAGCGTAATGGCGAATATAACAAAAGCAAAGATAGTCTGCCACGAAAACGGAACTTGTCCGATTAAAAGCCCCCCAATTTGATAGATCTGCAGAGCAATTGCGTAAGCGCCTAGATTTTGAAATAAAATCGCGAAGGCGAATCTTCTTTTGCTGCTGATTTCGCGATAAAGAGTGGCGACAGCTCCTAAACAGGGAGAGTTAAAAAGATTAAAGATCAGGAAAGATATGGCAGCGATCGGCATGGGGAAAAAAGTTTGAAAGGCGTTGTGCATCGTATCTGTGTAGGATTCAATCGGTCCTAACCCTGCCAAAACTCCCATAGTAGATACAATAGCCTCTTTTGCAGTAAAACCTGCAAAAGTGGCAGCAACCGATTGCCAATTGCCGAATCCCAGCGGGATGAAAATCCATGCGATAGCGCCTCCGATGGCGGCAAGAAGACTTTGCTCGGAATCGACTTGTGCAAACCGTCCATCAGCGAAGCCGAAACTAGCTAAGAACCACATGATGACACTCATGGCGAAGATAAGGGTGCCTGCTCTTTTAAGAAATGAAGAAACTCGAGTCCACACGTGGCGAGCCAGCCCTTTTAAGGTTGGCCAACGATAGGCAGGAAGTTCCATCACAAAAGGCGCTGGTTCACCTGCAAACATGCGGAGTTTTTTCATTATGATGCTGGCCAAAATGACAACTGCGATGGACATAAAATAGACAAGTGGTGCGAGCCACCAAGCGCCGCTGATGTAGCTGGCTATCAAACCGATGACTGGCAGCTTAGCGCTGCAGGGGATAGCAGTGGTGGTAATCATCGTCATGTCTCGATCTCTTTGGTTGGCGATGGTGCGTGTCGCCATAATGCCGGGAACGCCGCACCCGGAAGACACCAGAAAAGAAAGAAAACTCCTTCCTGACAAGCCAAAATGACGAAACAGGCGATCCATGATGAATGCGATTCGAGCCATATAGCCACAGTCTTGTAAAAAACCAAGAGACAGGAAAACCAAAGCCATTTGAGGTACAAAACCGATGGGTGCTGCCAGCCCGGAGAGTACACCGTCAACAACAAGCGAATGAACACTTTCGCTGGCGCCGATTGAAGTGAGAACCTTTGATACGCCGCCAAAGATCCATTCTTCGAAAAGCACATTATTGACCCAGTTGGACAGCACCATACCAACGCCTGCAATGGAAATGTAGTACATCAATGTCATAACCAAAGCAAAAACAGGTAACGCGAGCCACCGGTTGGTTACCACTTTGTCGATTTTATCTGAAAAAGTGTCAAGAGTATCGTTGCGGCGGTGAGAATGTGTCAAAAATTCAGTTATTGTTTTGTAACGTGCGTCTACGACAATACTTTCCGCGTCATCGTCCAGGGCAACTTCGACATCTTGAATAATTTTCTCAATTAATTGCTTTTTTGCCAATGAAAGGGAGAGCTCTTTTCTAATTCCTTCGTCGCGCTCAAAAAGTTTAATTGCGTACCAATACCTTTTCTCGTCTGGAATTGCATCAGGGACACATGATTCAATATTTCGAATCGCCTTAGAAATGGGCTCTTTAAAAACTTGTACCGGTTTTTGCGCCACTTCTCCCGCCGCAGCCGCTTTGCAAGCGTTGACCAGCTCATCTAAACCGGTTATTTTTAACGCAGAGATCCCAATAACAGGACAACCTAGCGAACGACTTAAAGTTATGAGATCAATTTTGTCGTTTTGCTTTTCGACTTGATCCATCATGTTGATAGCAACAACCACTGGAACATTCAATTCTGTAAGTTGTGTCGTCAAGTACAAATTTCGTTCTAAATTACTGCCGTCTACAATATTCAAAATAACGTCCGGTGGATTGGTAACGAGATAATTACGAGCAATAACTTCTTCAGCCGTGTAAGGTGACAGCGAATAAATCCCCGGAAGATCTTGGAGGACAATATTGTCATTATTTTTGATTTTGCCTTCTTTTTTCTCTACCGTAACGCCCGGCCAGTTCCCTACATACTGATTTCCACCAGTAAGCGCATTAAAGAGTGTGGTTTTGCCGCTATTAGGATTGCCGGCTAAGGCAATAACGACGGATTTTTGTTCTTGTTCCATAACGTTTCATCTATATTGAGATGTCCATGCTTGGGCACTCATAATGGAAGGCAGAGATTACTCAACCTCGATTTGCTCAGCCTCGGATTTACGAAGAGACAATTCATATCCCCGCACGGTGACTTCCATCGGATCACCAAGTGGAGCCATTTTACGGACATATATATCAACGCCTTTCGTTATACCCATATCCATAATGCGGCGCCGCAAAGGCCCTTCGCCATGCAGCTTCTTAACGCGAACAATATGACCGATCGGCGTGTCTTTTAATGTTTTCACTATATTCTCCTCTTAACCTAGCAGATGCTCATGTAGTGGCACACATATTGATTTAAAAAACATACAGAAAGATGAGGCAATGAATTTAACAGCTACATCAAACTTAGGCCATCGACAGCATTCATTGATGAAAATTGACATGCATTATTTGATTTTAACTGTCAAATTGCAAAAAACACTCATAACATATATTTGAAGCGTTTGTTCTCAACAAATGAAAATATTCTCAAATCAAATAATGTTGTTTTTACCATTACAATTTTTACAATATTAATGTTGTTATCTTCATAATTTATCAGCAGTAATCGTTTTGCTACTTCTTGGTGGAACTGTCTTTGCGTCACATAGCTCGGCGCTTGCCAGAATCGGTGTTATCTCTCCTAGGCGGAACTGCCTTTTCGCCATATAGCGCGATGCTTGCAAGAATCGGTGTTCTCTATATTCGGCGGAAGTGCTTTGAGAGGTGAATCTCAAGCCGGCAACGCCGAAAAATACTCATTACATACCTGTGGTTATTCTTAAAGTTAGAATTACCAAACCTAAAAAAGCTTAATGCCTTTGTTCTAAAAAGTCAATCGGTGAAACTAAATCACACGTAATCAACAAGATCAAGCAAGATCAACAAGATCAACAAGATAACAGGACTAACACCAAACCACAGTTCTAAGACACTGACAACAAGACTTCCGGCCAAATACTTTTATAAACAAAAACTAGAAGTACTTTTAAGAACTAAAGGAACAGGACTAAGAGAACAATAATTCTAAAATACTTGCAAAAATTACGAGAGCCGCATACAGGTCATTATTGGGAAAAAAGTAAGCACAGAGAACAGAATCTTTCGACAATTTGTCGCTTAAAAGCAGGTAAAGGTGAAAACATCTAGCAGGGTTCACTCTTTGCACAACTAGAATATACGTATGAATACAAAGCTGGAAAAATATTTATGTGGACGGGCAGCACTTGAGTATTGGCAAGTGCCTAACCTAAAAGGCGGTCTCGAACCGAGCGATGTTGCTATCCCGGAAGAACATGTGATTTTTACCGATCAAACGGTTTACAGACCGCAGGGCATTATATTGCACACCTGTCGGATAAAGGGAGCAGAAAAGTACACTCAAGATGGAGTATGTACACTGCCTCTCGTTTTTCTGCAAATGGCGAACGAGTACAGCATACACAAACTCATTTTTCTAGGTCTTCAAATCTGTTCATATCAACAAAGTCAACGTCCTCTTTGCTCCAAGAAAGAACTTGCCAGTTGTGCCAAAGAACTTTGCGGTCATCGTGGGCGAAGGAAAGCCCTTCGTGCATTGCGTTACATCGAAGAAGGATCGCGCTCCCCGATGGAATCATATTTGTATATGTTTCTCCGACTTCCGAATGCGCTCGGGGGATGCGGGATTACAACCCTGCAATTCAACACGCGCATAACAACTAAGAAGACTGGAAAACTATATTATGCTGATTTATATGTGCCTTCTCACAAACTCATTATTGAGTATGACAGCAGGGATTTCCACAATAACGAAAAATCTTTTTCTCGTGACAAAATACGAGCGACGAGTCTTTCAGCTGAAGGATATCAAGTTGTATCTGTATGTTTTGAACAGCTCGCAAAGATACATCACTTCGAAACGCTTGCACTCGACATCGCGTCTCGCGTTGGCAAAAAAATTCGCATCCGAGCTCGGAAATTTTTTGAAGGTTTCACTGCTCTCATGGATTTATTGCTACAAGGTGCCAAAGCGTGTCGGACACGAGCGCAAAAAGTACTATTTCATGAAGTCCCGAAATTCTCTGGTGTTCGGAAAGTCTATGATATCTACGAAATAGCATGGAACAAACTACACAATTACCCGAAACGCAGCCTTCTTTTAACACGGGCACCGTAGCAACTTAGAGATATTATTTATGTTTATTATGAAAACACCTTCCTCTTGGCTGATCCTTCAAAAAAATAAAAGATTGATAAAATAAGCAAATTTCCTACTTGCCCCATTTTTTGCGTCAAAAACTCGAGTCAAAACGATTGTAACTGTGGAGAAATGAAAGATTATAATCTATTTTTGAAAATATCGCTGCGATCAACATCTCAAAGGAAGTACCGTAAATCTTACTCATATGTCAGAAAAGCAATTTTTCAATTTTTTCAGAGATTAACGTTTCAGAGAATTACCAAATCGATTGAAGTAAAATAAAATGAGTGTCGCAACAGATGAAACGAGTCAAATTTTCAAAATATTGGCTCTACCTTCAATGAAAAGCGAAATAATTTTAAATAATATTATGTAAAAATTGAAATTATGTTTTTAAAGGGTAACCTCGCCTCTGAGTCAACTCCTATCGAATAGAAATTAGTTCCTACTACTTCTTTTTTCAATGTAACTTGAAAAATGACTATGAGTATGGAAAAAGTATTAATATGGTTTCAGATATTACGCGATTAATGTTGTTCCTGTAGGGCGCAATCTAACGCGATGTATTGCATGATCACCAAACAATCTGTTCATGCCACTTTGAAAATCATTGATTAAATTGACCGGAACAAAAACTTGGAGCATGCCGCCAAACCCTCCGCCTTGTAAGCGTTGTGCGCCTTGTCCTTTTAGGATTGCTTCGGTAGCCATGAAAGCAAGGCTTAACGGTTGCTCACGCCACATATGATTCGGATAGATGTTCTGACAATACATAAAAGAGGAGCGAGCACTTTCATTTATAAGTTCCAAGAAAAGTTGCATGCTTCCTGCTTTTAGTGCTCTAACTTGAGATTGAACACGCTCATTTTCATTGAAGTAATGGTAGGCGCGAAGCAAGGCACGATCGTTGAGTTGTTCTCTTAAGTTGAATAATTGACTAAAGAACTCTTCTTTAGTACATTGCCGGAGTAACGGTTTTCCCAGTACATTAGCTACTTGCTTCATTTCACGCTCCACAGCTGCGTATTCTTCTGTTAGTCCTGAATGAGACGCCCCAGTCTCAATCAAAAAAAGTGCAATCTCAAACATTTCAAAATCAAAGTTATTAGGCGTTCTGTCAGAATTGCTGTTTTTGTTGCAATTGGGGATGACTTGCGTAATTTTAGGGCGCTCAAAATCTTCAAAATCGATGAGTATCAAACCTCCGACCGAGCAAGCAAGTTGATCCATCAGGCCACAGGGTTTCTCAAAAAATTGATTTTCTGCGTACTGGGCGATTTTTGCGATAGTAATATGATCTATCGAACCTTTATTGTAGAGGTGACTGAGAATAGAACACATTTCGACTTCAAACGCGGCGGACGATGAAATCCCAGCGCCTTGCCATATGTTGGATGTCAACCAGCAGTCAAAACCGCCGATGCGATATCCTAATTGCCGCATTCGAGCAGCAACACCGCGAATCAGTGCTGAGGAGGAATGTCGTTCCTCCAAAATTGGAAAAAGGTGAGATAATTCCACTTCAATAGGATCGTGGTTATCACTAAGTACACGGATAACATTGTTATTATTTTTTGCAGCTATGCCGATCATGTCAAGATCAAGAGATGCTGCTAAAACCAAGCCGGCATTGTGATCTGTGTGATTGCCGCTAATTTCCGTGCGTCCCGGTGTTGATATGACAACGATATCTTTATTTCTCGGAAAATAATATTCAAATTTCGAGAGTGCGTCGCGGTAGCGACGAACATTTTGATCGATCGCATCCTTTCCATAAAGGTAGGCAAGGCGATCTCGAAACGATTTTTCCGACATTAAAGATCGAAAGGCAACACAATTCATAATCGACTCCCATCATTATATGCACCAAAATCTTCTGAGTTACGGTTGACAGACAATAGTATAAACCACAGGTAAAGCGTTGGAAGCACGTCGCGCAATTAACGCTACCATAAACCGGCGAATAAAGGCAAAAATTCGAGTTTAATTATTTAAGTGGGTTATAATTAGACATCGCACTAATTAATCTAAAAAAATTGAAATTTTGCGGGTGGTGAACTATGAAACGAAACTGGTGGCAAGACAAAGTTGTTTATCAAATCTACCCAATGAGTTTTTGTGATACTAACGGGGATGGAATTGGTGACATCTCTGGAATTATCAACCGGTTAGATTATCTGGAACAACTCGGTGTAGACCTCTTATGGATTTCGCCGCTTTATCCATCTCCTAATCGTGATAACGGTTATGACATCAGTGATTATTGTGCAATTCATCCCAACTATGGCACGATAAAAGATTTTGATCGTTTGGTTAAACTTGCTGGCGAACGTGGTATTAATATTTTGATGGATCTTGTAATTAATCACACTTCTAATCAACACGAATGGTTCCAAAAAAGCCGTCAACGCATTGATCCTTATACAGACTATTACATTTGGCAAAAGGCACGGAATGGCAAAAAAGCAACTTTGACAGATATTGATGATGAGCGAAGAGAAACAGAGAAGTTAGACAATAATTCACCTTTACAAGACATTACTTCGCAACAATATAATGGCGACAAAAATACAGCTTTAGCAGACGATCGGTCCGATGACATATCTAAGGATACAAAAAATAAATCTAAAGTTGAAAAAGTGCCATTTGGCAAAATTCCGAATAATTGGGGTAATTTTTTTGGCGAAATTCCTTGGACATACGATGAGGTGCGCGGGGAGTACTATCTTCATTTGTTTGCGAAAGAACAACCAGACCTTAATTATCGAAATGAGAAAGTGATTGAGGCAGTTGAAGAGGTTATGAAGTTTTGGCTGGATCGCGGTGTCGTCGGTTTTCGGTGCGATGTAATTAACATTCTTTACAAAGAGTCGCTGGAAAACGGGAAGCCGAAACCTGCATTGACGGGTATAGAACACTATTTATCGACGCCCGGTTTGCATCGATTGCTTCAGCGTTTCAACCAAAATGTGTGGTCTAAGTACGATGCGTTTACGGTAGGAGAGACCGTTTTTATTACGACAAAAATGGCAGATGATTTGGCTAATCCGGCGCGAAAAGAGCTGAGTGCTGTTTTTTCATTTGAACATATGGAAACTGACTGTTTTAAGATTAAATGGTTTTTGCGTCCATTTTCGCCAAATAGACTTTTCAAAACACTTACGAAATGGCAGAAAAACCTGTTCTGGAACACGCTTTATTTTGAAAATCATGACCAGCCCAGATCGGTATCACGCTTCGGTGATGCAGATCGCTATCATCGGGAGAGCGCCAAGGCTTTAGCTATTCTGCTGATGAGTTTAAGGGGTACAGTATTCCTCTATCAGGGTCAGGAAATCGGCATGACGAATTTTGATTTTGACTCGATGGACGAGTTGCGCGATATAGAATCACACAATATTTGGAAAATTGGCAAACGGTTGCGGCTACCTAAAAGGCTTCTTTGGAAAATGATGACGACAAAAAGTCGTGACAATGCGCGAACGCCGATGCAATGGAGTGATGAGCCAAATGCCGGCTTTACGACGGGAAAACCGTGGCTAGGGATCAATCGTAATTACAAAAAAATTAATGTTAAAAGTGAAAAATTGGACCCCGAGTCAATTTTGCAATTTTATCAAAAGTTGATTCGTTTCAGGAAGAAAAGCAAGGCAATGCGTTGTGGAGATTTTAGGGAACTATATAGACGCGGATCCGTCTATGCTTTTGAACGTGTTTATTCACCGGCAGATCAAAAGCCAACCGATATTTTTGGATTAACTAAAGACATCGAAAATGCGTTGCTCGGAGAAGATGATCAAAGAGAGAAACTGATTATAGTTGTAAATTTGTCAGGAAAACGCAGGAAAAACCCTTATCAGGGAGCGTGTCTTTTCTCTTCTTATGAACGAGATGAGGTTGGCAGCATGCTGGATCCTTATGAAGCTGCGATCCTTAAGGTTTTATAAGCAAGTCTTACGAGAAGAAGGGAGTGCAAATTGTCAGCAATTGAAATTCGTGACCGGACGTTTTTATTGAAAACAAAAAATACGTCATATTTATTTATGGTTAACGAGTACGGCCATGTTGAGCACATTCACTATGGAAAAAAAGTGAGGATTGAGGATGCTGAAGCTTTGCGCTACAAACGGACGATTCCCTATGGATCTCTGTTAGTTTATCCTTGTGCTGCATCGCACAACTCCACACATAGCGGAGCAAGCTCTGATTCGGCACATGAGGCATTTTCCGATAATGTGGCCATCTCTTTTTCGTCTTTTGATTCGCATTCCGAAGCGACTGACTCTTGGAGAGATAAACCCTACACAAGTTCTCGTCCTGAAAAAATACCATATTTTAGTTCTGTCGATAATTCACGCGAACGTTTTCGTTCTGATCGATTACAGTCTTTGTCAAAAAAACAGGACTACCCATCCTCGGAATATCTGGAAAATGTAGATCGAATATCCGATCAAACGTATAGTCTTGACAACGTGCTTCTCGAGTGGTCAGGTAGCGGTCGAGGTGATTTTAGAACATCGCCTATTGAAATTGAATTTTTGGACGGTACCTTTACCACAGATTTCTTGTTTCATCGCTATGAAATAAAAATGGGTGTGATTCCGGCGGAGACGTTACCTACGGCATATGATGATGCCGGAGGAAATAAATACGATGTTACCGGTTGTAATGGGTGTGACGATGGTGTTTTGGACTGCTCTAGAGACTGCGGCAGAAGCGAAGTTGATGGCGCTTCTTGGAAGGGCTCTAGCAATGCAGGCAGAACTGAGTGCGATGCCGATGTTTGGAACGATTCTATTGATGCCGGCAGAGCCGAATTGAAGGTCGCCAGTTTGAATGGCCATAGTAATGCTGGCAGTAGCAGATTTGATGGTGCTGCTATGAACGGCTTTAGCGATGCCTGTCAAGATAGTTGTTTTTCAGGAGCTGAAACGCTAAGTCTTTTTCTGAAAGAGGCACTCTGGCCGCTTGAATTGCAACTGATTTATACCGTTTTCCCGGAGGAAGATGTAATTACCAGGCGTGCTGTGCTGTGGAACAGAGGCTCAGATCCGGTAATGTTGCACAAAATGATGAGTCAAATGATTGACTTGCCGGGGCGTGAGTTTAATGTGTTAACGTTACATGGTGACTGGAATGCGGAGGCAAACACGAATGTTACACCGCTGACGTATGGGCGATTCGTTAATGAGAGTCGTACTGGAAGTTCGTCTAATCGTCACAATCCGGCTCTCGCCCTAGCGGATCAGCGTGCGACGGAACACCATGGAGAAGTGTACGGCTTTAACCTAGTGTACAGCGGCAATCATCAAACTTCCGTGGAGCGCTCAAGCCGCGGTTTTGTGCGCGTGATATCGGGAATCCAACCGGAAAATTTCCACTGGCAACTTCAGCCAAAAACGTGTTTTGAAACGCCTGAAGCGGTGCTCACCTATTCCAATCAGGGCTTTAATGGTATGAGTCATCAATTCCATCGCTTTGTTCTGCGTCACATCGTTCGAAGCCCTTGGCGCAATCGAGAACGTCCCATTTTAATCAACAATTGGGAAGCTTATATGTTCGATTTCAATGAGCGAAAGCTTATGAAACTTGCTCGTCAGGCAAAGGAGCTCGGAATAGAACTATTTGTGCTTGATGACGGATGGTTCGGCACGAGGAATAATGACCTTGCTGGGTTGGGCGATTATGAGGTCAATCGAAAAAAGCTGCCGTCCGGTTTAAAAGGTTTTTCTAAAAAAATTGAAAAATTGGGGATGAGCTTTGGCCTTTGGTTTGAGCCGGAATCCATAAATCCGAATAGTGTGCTTTACAGAGTCCACCCGGAATATGCGATTCAAATACCCGGTCGAACACCGGTTCAGGGGCGCCATCAACTGTTATTAGATTTTACGAACCCTGCCGTACAAGATTACGTTGTCGATAATATAACGAGGATTCTAGATGGAGCACCCATAAAGTATGTCAAATGGGACATGAACCGCCACATGAGCGATATTTTTTCAAAGCAAACGCATCCGGGAGAATTTGCGCATCGGTACATGATCGGACTTTATCAGGTATTAAAACGAATATTTGGGCCGCGCCCGGAGATTCTTCTTGAAATGTGCTCGTCCGGGGGTAATCGCTTCGACTTGGGTATGCTCTGTTTTGCTGCACAAATATGGGCCTCAGACGACACAGATCCGATAGAACGGCTGAGAATACAAAAGGGTCTTTCATATTTTTATCCGCAAAGTTCAGTGGGCGCGCATGTGTCTGCTGCTCCGCACACACAAACACTGCGAAATACGCCGCTTAGCACACGATTTAATGTGGCGGCGTTCGGTGCCTTCGGATATGAGATGGATCTCACTGCGTTAAATCATGTTGAGCGCGAGGAGATCAAGGATCAGATCATATTTTATAAAGAACGCAGGGCACTTTTTCAATTTGGACGGTTTTATCGTTATGACTGGCCACGGCCGAATCAAGAAGCTTTTTCAGTCGTTTCGGAAGATCAACGACAGTCGATTGTGGTTTTTGCGACAACACTCACAAAGTCCGGGGAAGAAAATGATTGGCTGCGGGTTGCCGGGCTAGATGCGGATACGGTGTATAAGATGCGGACGCGGCCACAAAAAGTACATATCGCCCGGTTCGGTCATTTAATCAATTATGTGTCACCTATTAAACTGAAAGCGGACGGGTTGGCGCTTACGCTAGCCAATCGCTATTACGCGCTACCGGACGGTTCGCTCGATTTAACGGCATGCGGCTCTGCTTTTGAAAGCGGCATTGGCTTGAATAACCAGTATATTGGCACCGGTTATAACTCTGATATACGTATGTGGGGAGACTTTGGATCGCAAATGTATGTCATTATGGCGCAGCCGTTCGAGGAGGTTTCTAACGAAGTCGACATATCCTAACAAGCATCCGTCAAATTTTCAATTGTTTTAGGTTTTTATGTGTGGGAAAAATTTCTACGACGTCGAAATGCCTAACAAAATTTAATAACTAACAGAAATGAGGGCAATAAACGATGGCCGTAAAGGAAACAACCAAGATAATTTCAAATTAATTGAAATTTTGACATTAAGATTGGATCATCCTGAGAATGGCGAAGGAAAGATAGAAATAGCTCTTAGGATAAATAGCAAATAGGATTGAACAGAAATGAATGATACGCATCATTTGTTAAAAAGGGTCAGTTTCACAATTACAGAACACAAACAGGGGGAGAAGAGTTGGAATCGGAGCGCCTGATCTGAGCATGGCGTGTTAATTCCACAAAATAGAGGGAGAAGAGGATTATGACAAATTTTCAATCTGAAAAGGGGAAATCGGAAAGCCCAGCTGCTGAGCCAAAAGCAGCAGCAAGCGCCACGCTTCTGACCGGCAATAAAATGTCGGCCTTTGATCGCCGGAATATGATCTATTTCGGGCTTGGAACAGTCGGAAGAGATATGTTTTATGCGTTGGAGGCTAACGCTCTGATTTATTATCTCTCCAACGTGCTGGACTTGCCACAACCGATTTTTGTTGCGACAAGCCTAGTGTTCACTGTTTTGCGCATATTTGACGCATTGAATGACCCCGTAAGCGGTCTCATAATCGACAATGTGCGATCACGTTTCGGAAAATTCAAACCTCCAATGCTGGTCGGCGCGGTTGTTGGAGCACTGTGTTACATGGTGTTTTTTACTGATTTCGGCCTTCGGGATTACCGCTTTGTTGTCGTCTTCGGTATAGCCTACATTCTGTGGGATATTTTCTATGGATTAAACGATATCGCTTACTGGTCGATGTTGCCTTCATTAAGTCTTGATCAAAAAGTGCGCGAAAAAATGGGCGCTTTTGCGAGGATTTGCGCGAATATCGGAATGTACATCGTTATGGTTGCATGGCAGCCGGTAACCACGGCGCTCGGCAACACGCCAAAGGCATGGACGAGCGTCGGACTTGTCGTGACCATCCTCATGCTCCTTTTTCAACTTTTTACGATTTTTGGTGTTCGCGAAAAGCGCGATGTTTTTGAGTCTAAACAGGAGAAAACTACATTTAAAGACATGTGGCATATCCTGACGAAAAATGATCAACTGCTTTGGACGACGATTTCTATGTCGCTTTTTACGATCGGTTATATCACAACAGCAACCGTTTCCATCTATTTCATGGAATACGTGTTCGGCAACAAAGATCTTTATCCGATTCTAGCTGCGGTGGTAGGCGTTGCTCAAGTGTTAGCTCTCATCATTTTCCCTGCTGTTTCTAAACATTTCAAACGAGCAAAATTGTATTTTTGGTCTACGGTATTAGTGATTTTCTCATACGGACTATTCTTTTTTGCGGCGTCAAATTTCATTATTTTATTGGTGGCGGCCCTTTTCTTATTCATTGGAGAGGCATTCATTCAACTTCTGATGCTGATGTTCCTTGAAGACACGATTGAATACGGACAGTGGAAATTGGGTATGCGCAATGAAAGCATTACACTTTCGGTGCAACCGCTGATCAATAAAATTGGAGGCGCGATTTCAACAGGAATTGTGAGTGTTGCACTCATTATTTCCGGCATCAAACATGGTGATACGGCGGCGACGGCGATCGATGCTTCCGGGAAAATGGTCATCCGAACCGTTATGGTCGTAATTCCTCTCATTTTAATCGTAGTTGGCTATTTGATTTATCGCTGGAAATACAAAATTGACGAAGAGATGTACGCTAAGATGCTGCAAGATCTGAGTGATCGAGGTGAACTTAATCTAGACGCGTAAAATGAAGGGGTTACGAATTCGTCTTTTTGCCTGAATTGTTTAAGTGTTTCTGTGATCCTGAGTTGTTTAAGCGATTCTGTGATCCTGAGTTGTTTAAGTGATTCTGTGATCATGAATTGTCTGAGCGTTTCTGTGATAATGTCCCGCATGTAAATGAGGTGCGACATCTTACGCTGATTGCGAAAGTAAAAGATCGTGTCACAATGGTGGCGCAGTATTAGGAACTAGGATGTCCAAAATCTGTCAAGTCGTGGTAAGGATGGTACGACAATTTCATAAACTGTTCGTTACACACAAATAATTGGAAAAGCAATAAATGTTGAAAAAATGGCACAACTTGTAAGATGTGACCGTATAAGAGCGAACTTAAATATAACGAGGATGGAATATAAACTTACTTGAATATGAAGAGTGTGAATCAATAACGACATGATCTTTTTGTAAAACAGCCAATGCACGGTCCATTGAATAATAAAGAATAAAAATATTGCCAAGATGGCGACTGTAAGAAAGACATTAATATTTGAAGAGAGGTGAACATATGACAAAAGCGTTTCAATTTAAAACGGGGTTTCAGTTAGGTGTTGCGACAGCAGCGGCGCAGATTGAGGGCGGCAAGGTCGATTCCAACTGGTTTCATTTTTCAGAGATACCGGGGGCTATCTTAGACGGATCCCACGTTCAGCGCGCCAACCAGCACTGGGAGCTTTATGAAGAAGATATCGCGCTGTTGGACGAGCTTGGCATCCGGCATTATCGGATGAGCCTTGATTGGGCGAGAATTGAGCCCGAAGAGGGCGTTTTTGATGAAACGGTACTTGAACAATACAGGACAGAAATTCAAAAAATGTGCGATTTAGGCATCAACGTTTTTCTGACTTTCCATCATTTCAGCCATCCGCAATGGTTTGAGGAAAAAGGCGCATTTTTGCATTATGAAAACGTGGACGCTTTTCTCCGATACGTCGAAAAAAGCCTTCACTATATCGCCGATTTGGTGTCCGATTACTGCACGGTGAACGAGCCGAATGTGTACGCCGTCAATACGTATTTGTTCGGGGAATGGATGCGGTACAAAAAAAGTCTGCGGAAGACGCTCCAAATGATGGATGTGTTTATCGCGCTGCATATTCTCACATACGAACTCATTCATAAATTCCGAAAAGAGAGGGGATATACGAACACGCGCGTAAGCTTTGCCCACCATGTGCGCCATTTTACGCCGGCAACAGCCTGGCCGCACGATCGGTGGGGTGCGCGATTGCTCTCCTATCTTTTCCAAGAAGGACTGTTCCGAGCCGCGGCGACGGGTGAGTTTTCTTTTCCCTTCAAGAATTTGGCAAATGTGGAAAAAGGCCAGTATATCGATATTATCGCGCTGAATTATTATTCGCGGGGCGCTACGCGTTGCTTTCAAGACACGACGTTAGGCGATGTGCCAAAAAACGATCTTGGATGGGAGATTTACCCGGAAGGACTCATTGAAGAAGCGCGGCGTTGTTACGCGCTTTTGGCACTACCCATTGTAGTCAGTGAGAATGGTTGCTGCGACAACGAAGATCTTTTCCGCCCGCGTTATATTTATGATCACTTGCGTCTGATAACAGAATCTGAGTTGCCGTTTGAAGCGTATTATCACTGGTGTTTTCTCGATAATTTTGAATGGGCGGTCGGCGAGTTGGCACGATTCGGTCTTGTACATTGTGATTACAAGACCCAGAAGCGCACGCTCAAGAAAAGCGCGTATTTCTACGCTCAAATGATCCGCGATCATGGTGTCACGGCATCCTCTTATGATACCTATGTTGAACCGTGCCGTTATCATCGAGATGAGGTCAATATCTTAAGAGATTATGTGAACGATTAGTTACTTTATAACGGTCTGGATACCTCGTGAGGAAGCGCATCTGAAATCGTACTGTGTCAATCAGAATGTAGAGTTTATTGTTGACTTTATGTGATTCAAATAGCCCTGCATTACGATTTTAAAACCGTCCGCTTGACGTTCTGCTACCGTTCAGCATGCCTAAGACCTACTGCCGCTCAGTGTGCCTAATGGCCTACTGGCACTTGCTGTGCTTAGTGCCCTGCTTCCGCTCAGTGTACCTAATTGCCCAACTTCCATTTCGCTCCGAATTTGCTCATGGTCTCCGCGATGAGAATGTTTTGCGGGCATGCGCTTTCGCAAGATCTACAGGCTATACAGCGTCGCGGATCTCCGGCGTCGCCGAGGGGCTGAAGTCTTCTGGGGATGTTCGTGATTTGCTTGATAAAGGCGTACATATTGCAGGTTTCTAAAATCTCAGGTATGTCGAGTTCTTGCGGACACTCGGATACGCAGTAACGGCAAGTGGTACACGGAACGACCAATTCTGCGAGTTTGTTTTTAGCTAAGGTGAGAAGCGCCTCATTTTCCTTCTCAGAAACCGGTTTGAATTGAGAAAAAGTTTCGATATTATCCTTGAGCTGCTCCATCGTTGACATTCCGGACAAAATGACGCCTATTTCTGAAAATTGCTGCAAGTAGCGAAAGGACCAAGCAGGTATGCCTTCATTTGGACGCATTGCTCTCAGCGTCGCCTCTTCTTCTTCGTCAAGCGACGCAAGATAACCGCCGCGCAAAGGTTCCATCACCCACACAGGAAGATCGTACCCCCTAAGGATGTCCATCTTTTCCTTGGCGTTCTGATACGACCAATCGATCCAATTGATCTGAATTTGGCAGAACTCAAAGGCGTCTTGATATTTTTCTAGGAAAAGACGAAGATTGCCAATACTGGAATGTGTCGAAAACCCTAGATGCCGAATACGCCCCGCCTTCTTTTCTTTCAATAAATAATCCATCAAACCGAGCTCGTCATCCATATACAAAGCGATATTGTTATCCGAGACGGAATGCATCAAATAAAAGTCAAAATAATCGACCTGACACTTGTCGAGCTGTTCTTGAAAAATTTCAGGCGCCCGCAAGAATCGCTCGCGTTCAAAACCGGGGAATTTCGTCGCCAGATAAAAACGCTCGCGAGGATATTCATTCAGGAGCTTGCCTGCGATCCGCTCCGATTCGCCGTCATGGTACGTGTAGGCGGTGTCGTAGTAGTTGATGCCGTGTTCCATCGCGTAATACACCATCTCGCGTACCTTCTTCATGTCGAGTTGTTTTCGGTCATCATTTAGGCAAGGAAGGCGCATCAGTCCAAATCCGAGTGCTGAAACATCAATGTCTTTAAATTTTCGATAAAGCATAACCGCCTCCTTTTAGTGATGTTTTTATCGTATCACACGACATGCAGTAGTGCTTGTTTAAGATTTTCATCGCAATATAGCTTGTGAAAATCGCGAAGCCGAGATTGTGTGCGTTTGAGATTTACCCTCCGTATTTTTTCTACAAATGCCATGCCCGAAACGGGCGCGCAGCATGAGATTCAAGCGTCATCTGTCGGAACGGCGATTACTGAGGTGCGGTTGATAGGTATGTCAGAAATTTTATAGGCGCCTCATGCGCGAATTAATATTTCAGTGGGGCGTTTAAGATTTTTTTTGCCTCTCTCCAATTTGGATAGTGGCGTTCAACAAGAGCGTGAAAGCGTTCGTTGTGTTTATTTTCTACAAGATGGGCGAGCTCGTGTGTAATAATATAGACAAGGCATTCTACCGGTTTTTTCGCGAGTTGAAGGTTAATCCATATCCGCTTTTTTTCGACGTTACAGGTGCCCCACCGCGTTTTCATATTTTTTATTCGGTACTCATGGGCGTAAAGTCCCATTTTTTCTTCAATGGATCGGGCGACTTTCGGCAATACACTTTTTAGTTCTTGTCGATCCCATGCGTTAAAAGCGAGCTCTTTAGTTGCCATTGTGGCGTCCTGAGGAACGGTAAAAATGAGCTTGGACGATTCCTTTTGAATGTGGTAGCGGTGCCCCTCTGTCACGACTTCAAGTGTGTAAGGTTTGCCCCACAGATAATGCGTTTCTCCTGAGATAAACTCACGGTGCGCATGGCGGAATTCCGACCGTATACGTTGCTGAGCCGCTTTGATCATCGGAAGTTTTTGCAAAACAAAGGAATTAATGCTTTCATCCGGAAAATGTGATGGCGCCGAAACGGTCACCTTTCCTTCAGGTGGATGCACTCTCACATAAAGATTTTTCTGACGGCGTCTTTTCGTGATTTCTACAAGAATGCCGCCGATCAAGCGCTGGCTTGATGTCGTGCTTGATGCTTTTTTCCGGTTGCGGGCAGATGGCATTTGATTTACTCTCAGACTTTTCTGTATTAAATCTTTTCCTCGGAGCAAGAAAAGGCTTCACATTTACACTTAGACATTTCGCCATGATGGAGATGCCTTCACACGTGTGCGGGAAAAAACTTTATCGGCTGGTGAAATCAGTGCAATTTTAGGATGCCTTCACACGTGTGCGGGAAAAAGTTCTCGGTCACGCCTCCATTGCAACAACAGAAAGATGCCTTCACACGTGTGCGGGAAAAAGGCCTACATGCCACATCATGCAGTTGCTCCCATGGATGCCTTCACACGTGTGCGGGAAAAAGGTCTCCGGCAGATTCAGGAAACGCTCTACCCCCGCTGAATGCCTTCGCACAGAGTATTAAGTGGAATGCAAAACGGGGATATTGGATGTTTTCGCACGTGTGCGGGAAAAGTGTTTGATTTACTCCGACTTATTAAGCCGTGATGCTTTTTCCCGGGAGAACGACGGCATTATGTAAAGCTTTCTGGTTTTCTAATATCCGCAAGGAGCAAATTCTCAAAAAGGTACCACGTTCCGTCTTTGTTTTGTCTTAAAACGATCGGGCGAGGGCTATCAGCGCCACTTGAACGGATGTATAGTTTCGCAGAACCGTCGTTTGCAAAACTATAAGGATTTTCAAGAATCTCAATGACGTAGGGTTTAGAGGGCTCATAGTCATTTTCCGGTGATGTGCCTTTAAGGTAGGATCTTGGCACATAATCTTTTCCGGTCAGACGGTCTCTTAAAAACTGTTTGTCAAACGCATTAAGCGGCTTAGGCCCCTTGAGTACGTTGAGCATCTCTTCACCTTCAACAGGATCGTCGACGTAACGCAGACAGGCGAGCACCGTCATCGCTGCAACTTCATACGGTGTCCGGCAGCCGGACTCAGGAATATTCATGAATTCCTCAATTGTCTCAGGCAAAAAATCAAATGTAATCATCGTACTCATCGGTTTTCTCCTTGTGTTCAAAGTTAATTTTGCGCATTTTTGTGCGACACAGATACGTTTCCCCTTCTAATTATACAAAAAATGAGCGCATCAAATCATCTATGGGACATCGTTTGAGTCGTGGCGAACCGATTAACCGATTAGCAGAACCGAGTGAACATAAACCGTGTGGTATGTACTGTGTCAAGTTAACTTTTCAATCGGGCAACTGCCTTTTGAATTGATCAAGTAGATGTCATTTCGAGAACTCATACTAAAAAATTAAAATCTATGGGGAAAACGCAGGTAGTCAAAAGATTTTAAGAAAAGAGATAAACTAGCGCCTTCTGTTTCGTACGATTTTTACCATAAAGTAGAAACTCAAAAACTCAACTCAGAAACTCAACTGAGGGCAAACCAACCATTACCGAAGCATAGAGGTTGGTTCAAAGGTCAAGTGCATGATAAAATTAATTTAGAATTAATTTCGATGAAAGCATGGAACCTCATTAGTAATTTGTTGGTATTAATTAATTGAATAGAAAGGCCACAGAATGTCGCTAGTTGATGATCTAATCCGTAGAACAAAGCTCAAGAGGCAAAGCACTGAAGAATGGATAACGATATTCAATGAAATTGAAGCCTTCTTGGAGGGCGATTATCCTGAGGCCGATAAAGAGCGATTGAAAAAAGAAGGATGGATGGAACCGCTTGCCATGATTGTCGTGTGGGCGGGGTATATTGAATGAATACTTAGGACTTGATGTAGTTGAGGCGCGGCGGTCGAGAGGCCGCTTTTTTACGCCCGAGAAGGAATGCGCCCTATAAGATGCAGGGTGGGTGGGACTCGCTAGGAGCCTCTTTGATAATATACGAGTGTGCCCCCACATAAGATGCGGGATGAGTCCTATTGATAGCGCGATATGGATTCCTACAGAGGAGCACCACATAGGATGCGGGGAGGGTGGTGTAAGTTCACTTAGCGGAAGTTGATCAGCGAGGGTGTAAGGGGTTTCAAACCTTGGCGCTCTTCTTAATTGTTAAAAAAGAGCAACTTGTGAATGAATAAGGCTGGGTTCCCGAATGGGAGTAGGTGAATGTTAAGAATCCTTTGTCTTAGTGGTTGCTCTTTTTTAAATGCCGTCGAGTCTTTGCCAATGGACACACCAAAAGAGGGAAAATTGAGCAGTACACGTTGCAGCATTGGCTTGACGAGGTTAAAAGGTTTATTGTTTTCTCGAAAGCTACGTTTTCTGCAATAGTATTATTGATGATGGACATCGGTACTATCCTTCTGGAAGTCCCGGAGCAGGAAGAGTAAGCTTTTTCAAACACCTTCTTTAAGATGTCCCCGGCTTCGGACGGGGGCTTTTTTATTTATGAAAAAATTGAGGGCAAAATTGAGGGCAAATCTATTCAAAAAGCGCTTTATGTTTAGAAAGCAAAACCCCTGTAAGCCTAGAGCCACAGAGGTTTCATATATGGTTGCGGAGAGAGGATTCGAACCTCTGACCTCCGGGTTATGAGCGCGTTAATCGCCTGATAATCATTTATATTAAAATTCTTGTAAGTGTGTGATATCAATGTTTTCAGAGTTTTCGTCATTCAGCAACCAGGCTTAAATATCAAATATCTTGCAAACCTATTGCATACAAAAATCATACATTTTGAGCGCTCATCAGCGTTCGAGCCTGTTCCATCATATTGTCTGTTACACCGATATAATATTTTAACGTGATCGATATATCCGTGTGTCCCATGATCGCTTGTAGTGCTGTTTGATGCATTCCGGCTTCTGCCATTCTCGTCGCGAAGGTGTGCCTAAAATCATATAAAGAACATTTTACCGGAGGACGGATAATAGCGATTTTCTTCTGATTAGTCTTCCCTCCTTTTTTCCATTCCGCTGTTTGCTTCAGTATGTGTTTAAAAGCACACTGCAGAGCGTTCATAGAAGGTTTTTTATTGGCTGCAGGAAAAAGCCAACCTTCTTTCGTGACAAAAGCGTACTTTTCTCTTTGGTCGAGCAAAATGCATTTTAGATCTGTTGTGAGCGGTATGTCTCGTTTAGCTGCTTTAGTTTTAAGGGGTGAGTATCCGTCAATAGTCCATCCTCTACGAATTTCTAAAAAATCATCTTTTATGTCGCGAATTTGTAGTCCTAGGGCTTCCGATGGACGTAAGCCGGTTGATGCAAGAATTTTGAAGTAGTTAAAGTATTTGGACCTACTCGCTGCTTTCATTATCCGCTCCATATCTTCGTCAGATATGATTCTAGATCTTTTTTCTACGTCTGCAGCCTCATCATCTGATGTTGCTCGGAATACTAATCCTTGGGTTGGAGCAACGAGTTCATAACCTAGTGTGTTTATTGCCCAGTTATAGGGGCGAGAAATGGCGCCCCGGATCTTTTTAACAAAGGAAGAGCTTAGTCCGGCTTTTGAGGCTGTTGAAAGCACAGTGTAAACATCTGCTCTCTTAATGTCAGTTAGTTTTCTATGTCCAATAAAGGGCCTCACATGGTTTTCATAAACGGGTACTTGCACTCGTAATTCCGCAGGAGATAAATGCACCTTGACATGATTCTCTATCCACAGATAAAAGAGGTCATCCATAGTATCTTTGGTGGATGGTCCTTCCGCTTCCTTGTCAAGTGCATCACAACGCGCTCTGAAAGATCCAGATGACTCATTCTTCCGTGACTTCAATTGTCGCCTCTTACCTTGGGAGTCGGTCACGTAGTAGAGATATCGTCCATCTTTTTTACTTTTGTGAATTCTGTTTTTTGGCATAGAAAAACCTCCTTAATGCCGGAGGCTGTGGTACAATCAGATCACTGCCTTCGGGCTGGTATAGCAGCCGCCTCAAAATCGTTTTCCGACGAATTATTCATGTCACGAGGCGGCTGGTTTTTCATTATCATCGTTTATTGTTTATTTTCGTTATTTCTCTTTCCATGAAAATAAAGTGATCTATCATCAAATTAATAACGCGGTAAGCAACAAGCACAATTAGGCTCCAAATAATTCCATTTCCTAGAGGAACAGCGCTTATGTTAAAAGGCACCGACTTCTCTTCGAGGAGCCTAGAAGTGCCCATTATGCCACCAATTAGCAGCGATGCAACTAAAAATACAGTTACCCAAAAGACCCAACTTTTTGTTGATTGAACTTGTTGCTTATCCATACAAAACACCTTCTGTCATTCTATCTGCAACACCTATTTTCATAGATTTAGATGCTCCATCAATTCTCTAACTTCACATTCTTTCACATCTTCTGACAAATCTACATGTTCGTCCAGATGTCCTAGTTTTATGTGGCACAGTTCATGGATAATTGTTCTTCTCTGTTCCTCATCGGAAATTTGTGAGTTCACCATGACCACATAGCCGTTGCTATTCTTAGTGGCAAAGCCCTTACATCCTAACAGCCTTATCCTGCGAATTGTAATGTTTCGCGAGCAAATAAAATCATCCAAAATAATCATGCAGCACTCCCATTCGTAGTAGACAAATGATAATCGAACATATGTTCTTTTTCAATCCCTGCATCCTTTGGTTTGTTGAGTGCAGCGGCTCTAATTTAATTCTTCTTTCTTTATGCGTTTCGCAATAGATGCGATAAACTTTTTATCGTCATCCGTCATGCTGTCCCAAGCGTCATAAACGATAGCAAGGTTAGGGTCAATAGGAGGAATCGTTGTATCTAAATTATGGTTTAGTACATCACCGACGCTATACTTGTTATTTATCAAAAGAGACAGTTCTACACCAAGCTTCTTGGAAAAATCAGCAACCGTATCTATGCGGGGCGAATTAATGCCTGTTTCATATCTACTAATAGATTGCTTTGTAGTCCCTAATACCTTAGCCAAATCTTCTTGTGACATGTCCCTGCTTAATCTGATTGCTTTTAGTTTTTCACCGAAAGTAGCCATAAGAACTCCTTGTCACATTATTTATTACGTTCATATTACGATGTCACGCAACAGTTGACAAGTGCCTTTCTGGCGATTATACTAAAGACGTCACGGAAGTGATGACAAGAAAGAAGGAGGGAGAGCATGAAAGAAGCGACAATTCTAGATTATATCTTAGAAAAATACGGTTCACAGTCTGCTTGCGCGTCGGCCCTTGGATGGCCAAGACAGAAACTTAACCGTATTGTGCATGGACAAACCATGCCTTCACTGGAAGACACGCAACTACTCGCGGAAAAGCTTAATGAGCCTATCGAAATTATCGCAGATCTTTTTTTAGTCCAGACGTCACGGAAGTGATGACATGAGAGCGACTGCAGGAAGGAGCAAGCAATGGAAAAGAAACACTACTGCATGATAACTACTTTTTTCATGGATGGGAGCAACGCAAGAAGGTTAGAGCAGGTTGAGGAAATGCGTTTGCCGTACCGTATCCCACATTCCACTCACGGCGACGATGCGGAAGAAGGCGTCTATTACTACGACATCGAGCAAGTTAAGGACATTCTTTTGATTGAGTTTCTGAATGAGCAATTTGAACCAATGGATATGTATGTACGGCGCTGTACTGTGACGCCAGACA
>JAAZKK010000037.1 GCA_012799825.1 Clostridiaceae bacterium
CGCTTTCGCTGTAAATTGTAGCCTCGTTAAAGTAGAGCACATCGCCGGCTTTTACAGTGATCCAAGTGAAGCCATCTATATATCGCTGATCGATCAGTCCCGAAACGGGCGCATGGCCATCCGTGTGCAAAAATCTCGCTTTCTCCCCCGTCGCGACAAAACAGTAATTGCCGGGCGTAAGATCAGAATCGTACATCGGCGTTTCGCAGACATCACGAGTGTTATTGTAACCTCTGCCGGGCGGAGGATCCCTCTCCCAGCACCCCGCCATCGCAACAATCACCATCGAACACAGCACAGTTACGACCAAGAGCGTCACGATCGTTTTCCATCTCACACTTTTCATAAAACCACTCTGATACGCCTTTCGTTTTCGTCACGGTAAACCACGGCCGGTGTCATTAGATTGTCGTTCTAAATGTCCCGATTTATTCCGTACTCTATTCCATTTGATCGCTAGAATGCTTTTACTAGATCCATGGTTTCGTACCTGCTAGGCGGGGTAATAGATCGAATACTTTTACTATGCCTATGTTTTCGTGCCGCCTAGGCAAGACGATAGATCGAAAGCTTTTCTAGACCCATGGTTTCGTGTCGCGCCGCGCCTGACAATACTCAAGTGCGCCCATTCAATTCATCCCCCCCGTGATGTCGGCAGTACTACTTCAATCGATAAACAGCCGCTTCGATCCGGTCCATGGCATCGATCAGTGTTTCCATTGACACCGCGTATGAGAGACGGATACCCTCGGGCGATTCAAAAGCATTCCCTGGCACGAGCGCTACATCGGCAGTGTCAAGGAGGTACTCGGCAAACGCCGGCGCGTCCACGATGACGCGCCCGTTATCGCTTTTTCCGAACAACCCTGAAACGTCCGGGAAAAGATAAAATGCGCCCTCCGGCAGAGTGCAATGCACACCGGGCAACCTCTGCAGTCGGCCATACGCATAATCGCGCCTTTCCTCAAACGTCTTTCTCATGTATTCAACATGGACATCGCATGACCGGAACGCTTCGATGGCGGCCCATTGACTAAACGTTGCAACATTCGATGTCGCGTGACTCTGAATCGTCGACATGCTGCGGATCACATCGCGCGGACCGGCGGCATATCCGACACGCCAACCCGTCATGGCGTACGTTTTAGAAAAACCGTTGACTGTCAGCGTTCGCTTCTTAATATCTTCGGAAAAAGCGGCGAGACTGACGTGCGGCTTATCGGTGTATTTTAGTTTTTCGTAGACTTCGTCTGAAATGAGAAATAAATTGTGACGTTCCACGATGTCCGCGACGCGCCTAAGCGAATCCTCGCTATAGACAGCGCCTGTCGGGTTGTTCGGGCTGTTGATGATGATCACACGCGTTTTCGCTGTGACGGCAGCTTCAATCGCATCTGTATCGAGCGACCAGTCAGAGTTCACCGGCACCGTCACCGGCACCGCTTCCGCAAGCCGTATCATCTCCACATAACTGACCCAGCACGGCTTCGACACGATGACTTCGTCACCCGGATTACACAGCGCGAGCAATCCGGCAAAAAGCGCGAATTTAGCGCCGGTCGTTACAATAACGTCGTCAGGAGTGTATGCAATGCGGTTGTCGTTTTTGAGTTTAGATGCGATGGCCTCGCGAAGCGCAAGTGTTCCCCTCGCTTCCGTATACTTCGTTTTGCCGTCAAGCATCGCACGGTGTGCTGCCTCGATAATAGGCGCCGGCGTGTTGAAATCCGGTTCTCCGCTGTTGAGCGCGATGATATTCCGCCCCTCCGCACGGCCTTCCGCCACTTTTTTGTTAAGTTCCAACGTCTGTGATGGCGCCACCTGCTTCACACGTTCTGAAATCATCATCTATACCTCCGGAATCGTCAATTTGATTCAACCATTTCATGGTTTTCAAAGACTGAAGTTTACGAGTCGTTCTTTGTCATGTAAATCGACTTTTATCATAACATGTACCGCAAAAACAGACACATCGACATGTTCTTTTGTCCGTCAAAACGATGATGCCGATCTGACGCCTCATTGTAAATCATGGTACACTCTTTCTTGGGGCGCAAAATATAATATTAGCGCAACATGAAGCGTTAGAATAAATTTATGAACACGAATACCTCGAAGAGACATAGCAATGGCACCCTTCGGAACGTGTGAACCTCAATGAAAGGTACAATAGCGAAATGGAAAGCAAACACAAAGAATTGAATCAGTGGATTGAAGACATGGCGGCTTTACTCGAGCCCGATGACATTTACTGGTGTGACGGATCGGATGACGAATATGCGCACCTTCTTGAGGCCGGCATAAAATCGGGAACAAGCGTATTGCTAAATCCGGAGAAACGACCCAACTGTGTCCTTTTCCGCAGCGATCCTTCCGACGTCGCGCGAGTTGAGGATCGCACGTTTATTTCGTCAGAAAGCGAGGATGACGCCGGACCGACGAACAACTGGATCGATCCGAAAGAGCTCAAAAAGACGATGACCGATCTCTATCGCGGCTGCATGCGCGGTCGCACGCTCTACGTCATCCCTTTCAGCATGGGACCGCTCGGTTCACCCGCCGCTAAGATCGGCATAGAGATCACCGACAGCCCCTACGTCGTGATGAACATGCGCATTATGACCCGTATGGGCAAGGCTGTCATTGACGAACTTGGCGAAGACGGCGAGTTTGTTCGTTGCCTACACTCTGTCGGCGCGCCGCTTGAACCTGGCGAAGAGGATGTCGCATGGCCTTGCGCTCCGATGGAAGATAAATACATCAGCCATTTCCCAGAAACGCGCGAAATTTGGTCATACGGATCAGGCTATGGGGGCAATGCCCTCCTCGGCAAAAAATGCTTCGCGCTTCGCATCGCATCGGTACTCGCCCGCGATGAGGGCTGGCTCGCTGAACATATGCTCATCTTGAAAATGACGAATCCCGAAGGAAAAGTGTATTACATCTGTGGCGCATTTCCCTCAGCATGCGGAAAAACGAACCTCGCCATGCTTCGCCCCACAATCCCCGGCTGGAAAGTGGAGACCGTCGGCGATGACATTGCTTGGATGCGCTTTGGAAAAGATGGACGCCTTTACGCGATCAATCCCGAAGCCGGCTTTTTCGGTGTTGCGCCCGGCACTTCATATGACTCCAACCCCAATGCTATGGATACCATCATAAAAGATACGATTTTCACGAACGTCGCGTTAATGGACGACGGCGATGTGTGGTGGGAAGGTATTGACGGAGAGAAGCCTGAGCATCTGATCGACTGGCAAGGCAACGATTGGACACCGGACAGCGGCAGAAAAGCGGCTCATCCCAACGCGCGCTTCACTGGTCCGGCAAAAAACTGCCCATCCATCGCACCGAACTGGGAAGATCCCGAAGGTGTCCCGATTGACGCTATTTTGGTCGGCGGACGCCGCCCGACTACGATCCCTCTCGTTTATCAAAGCTACGATTGGAATCACGGCGTATTCCTCGGCTCCATCATGGGCTCAGAAATCACGGCTGCTGTGATCTCAGACAAAATTGGTCAAGTCCGGCGCGACCCCTTCGCGATGCTGCCGTTTATCGGCTACCACGTAGGCGACTATCTCCAACACTGGCTTGAAATCGGCCGCCGCGGAGACCCCGACAAGCTGCCGAAAATCTTTGCCGTTAACTGGTTCCGCAAAGGCGACGACGGCCGCTTCCTCTGGCCGGGCTTCGGCGACAACAGCCGTGTCCTGAAATGGGTCACCGAACGTTGCGACGGCATAGGCGGTGCAAAGGCAACGCCGATCGGCTACGTTCCGAGCAAAGAAGACCTTGATCTCTCATGCCTTGACGTACCTGCTGAAGACATGCAAGAGATCTTAACCGTCGACAAAGATGCCTGGGCAATCGAGCTCAAAGGCATCCGCGAACACTTCAAGACATACGGGCCGAAGATGCCGAAAGAACTCTTCGACGAACTCGACAAAGAAGAAGAGCGTTTCAAGAAGGAATAACAAGACAAGATAAGATAATAAAAAAGAGAAACGTAAAAAAGATAATAAGAACAAACCGTTTGGCATACGGGCACAGGTTATTTCGACCTGTGCCCGTATGTTAATTTCCTTAAAAATAGCGAATCTTACGCTTAAACGTCAAAAACTAAAAACCAGTCACTTCATCCTCTTCAGTTTTAGCCAAAAGAGTTTTGTTCTTCCAGTGTTGAGCTATCTCACGGCATTTTACCAAAGTAAGGAAAGTAAGTTTTTAGAGAAATGAAGAATCCACTATGCCGTCATAGGTCTACTAGCAAGATTTCCATTGAACATAGGCTTTGGCATCCATATCAACCTGGCTCTTCATGGTGACAATGCAAACGGTCATTTGACTGCCTCTGCATTAATCAAATCCTTGCACTTAACGATGGGTAAATCATGGTCTTACTTCGCCGCTTTAAAAACCGGTGTCATAACTTTCTCTACATACTCACAGTGCATAATATGTCTTCTTGAGAACGTTAGACTAAAACACTTATAAGGAAAGATTTAAATCACCCAACCAAGCGGAGGGTGCTCTATTCCCTTGAAATAATTTTCTTTGCAACCAAGATATCTGCTGGTAACAGATCAAAAGACAAAAGTCTGTCGATTTCAGCCCAAACAAATTTGTCATGGACCGATATACCTATTGTTCCTTCAGATATCCGACAATAATAAACATCCATGTCAAGAAAGAACGATTCATATTCATATTGAACATTCGTGCAGAACGAGTCTACTTCAATATCTATTGCCAGTTCTTCTCTTATTTCTCGTAGTACGCACTCTTCGGGAGTTTCATCGGCTTCAATCTTTCCTCCTGGAAATTCCCAGCCTCCACCCATCTCCTCTGATGCGGCACGTCTTGTGAGAAGAACTTTACTTTGTTTTATGATTGCTGCCGCACATACTTTAATCGTTGCTTTCATTGTTTACTTTGTTAAGCAAGTATTGCTTGTCCTCCTCATCATTTAAAACATGCATTTTTCTGTGACAATTAGGACACAAAGCAACGGTGTTATCAATAGTGTCTGAACCGCCCTGGGATATCCATTCAATGTGATGAGTTTCCAGATATGGTTTCCCTTCTTTGTTCAGAAAAGGGGATGCTTGCTCACATAACTGACAATACCCGTTTGCTCTTCTTTTCGCATGCTCTGAAACATAAACGTTACGTATATATACCGTGCTCACTGCCTCTCTTTGTGACACGACCTGGCTTTGATTTTCGAGGGCTCTTTGAAGTACGACATTGTCAGGGGCATTATTGGCTTTGTGCTCCTTTTCACACAGTAGTTCATTGAGTAGGTGAGCCTCAATAGGTTTATCTCCGTTTAGCAACGCTAGAGGAAATACCAAAACGGATCTCGCATTACCATCTTCGTCTTTTTGAATTTCTCTGTATGGTTCAGAGGAAAGGAAGACCTCACCTCGATAGACATATTTTCTTGGTTCAAAAACTTCGAACAAGTGCACTTTAATATCAGATTCATTTGATTCGGCTAATGTCTTATTTTGCTTGTTTAGTGTTTGATCGCCTCTTTTTCCCATGCCTGTATAGTGCAATATATTACCCATCCATTTGTCTTCGTAAAGCCCCTTAGTGTGATCGCATATAAGAACGAGGGTTTTTGTGGCAAGAGATCTTCGCATCCCTCCCATATTTCCACATTTGAAGATTTCAACGATATCGTGATTGGCATAGGTCTCACCAACCACAAGTCTAGAAGTATTATTCATCTGTATAGCCTCATAACTAAACTGAACTAAACTAAAAACCAACTAGAACCGTATACCAAAGACTTGCATTTGATCTAGCCAGTACACCGGCTATTTTCTTTTATTCTCAAGAAGATCTCTTCAGATTCGCTTTAATTTCCTCGAGAAGTCACATTTATCCTATCATTATTTGCGTGACAACGATTCGTTTCAAGTCTAGTTTTTTCTAGTTATTGATTGCATCTAACTACTCTTGTGGGCGACAAGGCCTACACCTAAAAACGATTGAGGCATAGTCATTGTGACATGATATAATCTACAAGCAGAAAAGATTGACTGAATCTACAAAGCAATAACTTTTGCTCTTCACGTATTCTACACACAAGTAAAAAGTCGTTTGAAAGACAATATATGCTCAAATCATGATGTGAGAACCATTGATAATAATACGGAATGAAAAAAGGGAGATAAACAGATGAGCAGCGCAAATCAATTTGATTGGGCAGTTTTCTATGAGGAGTTGGCGGGCAAGTTATTGCCATATAAAGAGAATCGGCAAGAATTGATTTCCAAGGTTTTTAATATTTATGAGATTACCGGAATCAATCTTCCCTTGCTTGAGAGAGACAATCAGATCGTGGACTTTGATCCATTTACATTCTTTGGAATGTTCAACAAAGGATTGACCACTGAAAATCGGATAAAGCTTGTTTCCGCCATAGCCGATTTGTTCGATATTTCAGCACCTGTGCCAACTAGCTTCTATGGTGTTCCCGTGTTGAATAACTTGCGTGCCAACTTTTATCAGTTTGAAGGCGAACGTGATGAAAGTGATATTGACAATCTTTGGGGGCTCTTTGAATCGGCGCTTGCGTATGCGGATACTCCATCATCAGAGAATCATATTAAATTCTCAGGTTATTTTGATCTTGCCGTCAACATGAAATATAACGGACGCGGCAAGATTACAATGGGATTATTTTGGATCGCCCCGGACTCTTATTTGAGTTTAGACAATGTCAATATTGACTATATCTATAAATCTGGTGAATTCCCGGAAGAATTAGTTCAGAATCTTCCGAAAGCTTCATCTAAAATTCCTGCAGAAAAATATCTTGATATTGTTGATAAGTTGCGTGCTCATATACAAACCGATGAGAGCTCACTTAACAATTTCAAAGAATTGAGTTATGTGGCGTGGAGACATTCCAGTGAACTTAGTGAGAAAAAGAGCAAACAACAGCAAACGGAAGCGGCTATGGTAGATGGAGAAGCGAAAATCTACGATACCGCGATAGCCGATGAAGGTACGGAGGACGTTCATTACTGGATGTATTCCCCCGGTGATGGTGCCATGTATTGGGATGAATTCTATGAAACAGGAATCATGGGCATCGGCTGGGATGAGCTTGGCGATCTGAGAGTCTTCAGCAGCAAAGAACAGATCAGACAGAGATTGCAAGAAATCTATGACTCCACATCATCCCACGTGAATTCTGTTCTTGCTACATGGCAGTTTGCCAACGAAATGAAACCCGGCGATGTCATATTTGCTAAGAAGGGTAGATACAAACTTGTGGGGCGCGGTGTTGTGGAGTCTGGTTACGAGTACGACCCTAACCGTAGGCGCTATAGGAATATCCGAAAGGTAAGATGGACACACAAAGGCGAATGGCCGCATCCCGGAAACGCTCATGTGAAAACTTTGACGAATGTGACGGATTATACCGATTACGTTACAGAAATAGAAGCGCTGTTTTCGGATGTTTCCCTTGACATCGTTGAAGAAGACAGCTCTCCTTATCCTCCCTATGATGCTGAGGATTTCCTAAGTGAAGTTTTCATGGATAAGAACAGCTATGAAACATTGGTAGCCCTCGTTCGGAACAAGAGTAATGTTATTTTGCAAGGTGCTCCCGGCGTCGGAAAGACGTTTGTCGCAGAGCGTTTGGCGTATTCCATGATGGGCGTTCAGGACAAAAATCGCATCACGACGATTCAGTTTCATCAAAGTTATTCTTACGAGGATTTCATTATGGGCTTTCGTCCTACTGAACCACAAGGTTACAAGCTCCACCACGGCGTGTTCTACACTTTTTGCAAGCGCGCCGAAAAAGACTTTAAAAACGATTATTTTTTCATCATCGATGAAATCAATCGCGGCAACATGAGCAAAATCTTCGGCGAACTTCTTATGCTGATTGAAAATGATAAGCGCGGAGAAAAGCTGAACCTTATGTACACACATGAGGAATTTTACGTGCCAAGCAACGTCTATATTATAGGCATGATGAATACGGCAGATCGAAGTTTGGCTATGCTGGACTACGCCTTGCGTAGAAGGTTTGCTTTCTTCGATCTCAAGCCCGCTTTTAACTCTGACGGTTTTCAGGAATACAGATCGGAACTTGATAGCGAACGACTAGACAAACTAATAAACAGCGTAGAAAAGCTTAATGATGCTATCACGGAAGACGACTCTCTCGGCGAGGGATTCTGTATCGGTCATAGTTATTTCTGTGATCTTCCTAAGGATTCTGAAACAGAGCTTGACAAGGCGCTCTCTCGGATCGTGGAATTCGAATTGATCCCGCTCTTGAAAGAATATTGGTTTGACGAGCCGGGTAAAGTCAGAGACTGGGAAACAAAGTTAAGGGATGCCGTTCGATGATACCGATACAAAACATCTACTATATGTTGTCGTATGCTTTTCGGATTCTGAAAAAGAAGGGCTACAGGAATGTAGCGACGGAGCAATTTCGCAACGTTGCCGATTTATGCACTGAAATTCTGGTAAAAGGCGTCTCGATACAGCTGAAACGTGGTCTCGGTCGAGAGTACATAGAGAAAACTGAATCGTTATCACTGTTACGCGGTCGGATCGAAATGGCGGAATCTTTGAAAGAGAGTACTAAACTTCAGAACAGACTGGTTTGTGCATACGATGATTTTTCTGTAAATTCCTATCTCAACCGTATTATTAAAACAACGATGGTGCTCCTTCTGCGCGCCGATATTGATAAGGAGCGGAAGAAAAAGTTGAGGAAGCTACTGGTCTTCTCCAGTGACGTTGAGATCCTTGACGTACACACCATTAACTGGAATATACAGTATCACCGCAACAATCAGACTTATCGGATGTTAATCTCCATTTGCTTTCTGGTGATCAAAGGACTGCTGCAAACTAGATCCGACGGAACAACCCGTCTGATGGATTTTATTGATGACCAACACATGTGGCGTTTGTATGAAAATTTCGTCTTCGAATATTACCGCCAAGAATTTCCAAAGATATTGGTTAATGCAGCTACAATTGATTGGGTCGTGGACGATGGAATGAACGACATGTTGCCGAAAATGCTAAGTGACATCTCGTTGACCTATGGAGATCAGATTCTGATTATTGACGCAAAATACTATTCGAGCATTACATCGACACAATATTTTGCCCCCAAACTAGACTCCGCCAACCTCTATCAGATTTTTACCTATGTAAAAAACATGGATGCAGATCCATCCAAGAAGTCGTATGAAGTTTCAGGCATGTTGCTTTATGCCGGGACCGATGAAGAGAAACAACCCGACCATACTTATTTGATGAGCGGCAATAAAATCAGTGTGAAAAC
>JAAZKK010000064.1 GCA_012799825.1 Clostridiaceae bacterium
CTTTTATAATGACCCAGTTGACCTTTACGGTGTCGAGCCTCTAGGCAAAGGATCAGAGTTGGGTAACCACGCGGCCAGCCTTACCTATGGTGAAGAAGGGGTTATGCATGGATTCAACAGCATTATGCTAAAAGATGAAAACGGCGAGCCGGCTCCCGTATACTCTGTCGCTTCCGGTCTGGATTACACGTCCAGCGGCCCGGAACACGCCTTCCTGCGTGACATCGGCAGAGTTAAATACGATGTTGTAGGTGATGAGGAAGCTATCGATGCCTTCTTTGAACTCTCGAGAATGGAAGGGATCATTCCGGCTTTAGAAAGTTCTCACGCCGTTGCCTACGCCATGAAGCTTGCTAGAACGATGGGTAAGGGATCCGTGCTGATCAATCTTTCCGGCAGAGGCGACAAGGATATGGATTATATCATTGAAAATTACGGTATCAGGTAAATATAAAGAAGATTACGAAAAAAATTACGGTATCAGACAAAAATGGTGGCGGGAAGAGGGTCGTTTTCCCGCCACCGATCTTTTTTCGGTTATATCAATAAGATTATTATGTTTTCTTCCTGATTACTGATTTTTTACGTATAAGAGTTCGGAAGTACTGTTTCCTCCAACGTTTCTGCATCGAGGAACCGTTCTGTTTCCAATTCCTCCTCAATCATGTCGGTCAGCGGCGCGAATGGATCGCCCCAATCATCGTCATCCCGCCAACAGATCCATTCGGCGGCATCGAAATCAGCAGCAGCAACAGGCGGGTTTGCTTCACGCATGTCCCGGATGAAATGAAAGATTACCTCGCGCATCGACTCATCGAAATACAGCTCAATCTCATCGTTGCTGTTACCACATAAGAGCAGGCTAACCGTCGTGCTTTGAGTCACAGATGTAATCTTCCTCCATAGGATTGCATTTCGGTCTAGGGGTGCGGCGCGGTAATCCGTTCCCTCAATGGCTTTATAGCCGACGCGAAATCCGGTCAGCTTGTTTAGCAGCTCTTTCTTAGGAACGCGCTTTTCGCGCTTGACGAAAACGCCCAGTTCATTTAGCACGTATTCCGCAACGATGATTGGCATCTCTCCGGGCGGACTTATCTGTGCTGTCCATGTTAACTGCTCCATGCTTTGTCCTCCTTCTGACAGAATCCGAACCTGCCGACCGGCATTCTTCGGAAAAGGTGTACTTTAAATAATTGGGTGCACCGCTCATCTTTGGGTGCACCACCAATCTTTAGGAGTTTTCAGTATCTAACAAAAAATGTTCTGAATACACATCAATTGAAGTCGCTGAAGGAGCCATCCGCCAAAAGCACTACCTTCCCTCGCCATTCTTTTTCGCCATTATTGACGTAAAGATAGGTGCCGTCGGGAATGACGTAAAACTTGTTGCCAAAACTGTCGCCTTTGGCAATTTCATTAATCATATTCATCCCGTCTACTTCGACATCCTTCAGGATCTGCGAATGCGGAACCACTCTTTCTTCTACCAGACCGAGACCCGGCAGGAAACGCTTGTAATCGGGATCAATCGCTTCACCTTGTTCTTCAGGCAGGGCATACACTTCTTCTGCCATGTTCATAGATCCGGCACTAATACCCATAATGATCTTGTTGTAGTTTGTTAAGAGATCTTTTAGCTTGATCTCTTGGAAAAACTTGTTCTGAGTAGGGACGTGACCTCCAAACAGGATAATGACGTCCGCCTTGTCGATCAAGTTCTTGGCCTCTTGGCAATTTCTTCTGTCCAAAAATACCATTTCCTTGATGGCGAAATCTTTTTCAAGAAAAGAATTTTTGGTCAGCTCCAACATTTGGTCATTCATTTCGCTATTATCAGGATCAGCAGCGATAATTAAGTAGTTGCTTGATTCATTTTTTGTATCCTGACGAAGAGATTCTAAAAGTTCATTTTCAGGATTGAGGGCTGTTAAGTCCGGTGTAAAAAGATTGCTTGTTAAGTAAATAATCATAGGGTACCTCCTTTTAGTAAAAACACATATTTTTCGATTTAACTACAGACACGCTACAAATAGTTAGCGTTCTTCGCGGTAATAGTTATATCCGGTGCTTGCCGGCTGAGCGTGTTCTTTGCTTTGTCTGATACTCGTCAATACGAGGACGATGATCGTGGCTATGTAGGGGAGCATCATGTAGATTTCTCGAGGCAAACCGGGGATCGGGATGCGCATGTACATCACTGTCAATCCGCCGAAGATGATCGAAGAGTAAATGGCGCGGAGCGGGCTCCATGTGGCGAAGATAACGAGCGCGATGGCGAGCCACCCATAGCCGCTGACGCAGTTGGGTTGCCAGACACCCTTCTGGCTAACCATCGACATGCACATGCCGCCCAACCCGCAGAGTCCTCCGCCGATGGTGGTTGCGGCATACTTATATCGAGTGACATTAATTCCGGCGCTGTCGGCCGTACCGGGGTTCTCTCCTACGGCGCGAAGCGACAATCCTTTTCTCGTTCGATTCAAGAACCATCCTAAGATGATCGCGATGATAAGCGCGAAATAAACGAGCCAGTTGTATCTGAAGAAAAGTGTTCCGATCACCGGGATTTCCGATAATTTGCCAAAGTCGATAATGTAAAAGACTTCTTTTGTCTCTCTGCCTACGGCAACAAATCCGCCGGCTTTATTGCTGAGGACTTCACCGAAAAACCTCGCGAAACCTGTGCCAAAGATGGCAAGTGTCAGGCCTGTTACGTTCTGATTGGCACGTAATGTGACGGTCAGGACGGCGTAAATGAGTCCACTGACACATCCCATAAGGAAAGCAAAAATGACCGCCGCAATGAGTGGGATGATGCCTCCTACCCCAAACCATTTCTCAGTAAACCATGCGCCGGCAAGTCCTGCTATGGCGCCCATGTACATTTGTCCCTCGACACCGAGGTTGAGGTTACCCGACTTCTCCGTCAGGATTTCTCCGCTCGTCGCGAGGAGAAGAGGCGTGCCTGATATAACCGCGGCATTAATCCAGTTGATGATGATTGTCAATACTTTCATACGGTTACCTCCTTTTGTTCTAGGCGAGAGACGTTTCGTTTTCTTCTGAAGATAAGCTTATATTCGATGAAGAATTCGCAGCCTAGCATGAAGAATAGAATCAAACCTGTCAAGAGATCAGCTACTGATGCGGGTATACGCATTGTAGACTGAATGAAGAGTGAACCTTTTTGGAGCATGGCGATAAAAATGGATATCGGAATCATCACGAAAGGATTGAGTTTTGCCAACCATGCGACCGTAATCGCAGTAAAGCCCACGCCGCCTGCCGCTGTTTCCGTCAACGTATGATTCGCGCCTGCCACCTGCAAGTAACCGACGAACCCGCAAAGGGCTCCCGATATGAGAAGTGTGCGAATCTGAATCCAACGTGTGTTCATGCCGGCATAACGTGCTGTGTTCATCGAGTCGCCGACGACGGAGATTTCAAATCCGTGTTTTGTCTTTGTTAAGTAGAAGTAGGCGATAATAGCGATGATGAGAGCGAAGATCCACCCGACATGTACGCCGAACAGTCGAGGCAACTCAACTTTCCCTTCTGTGAACGTAGAAAAGTCGACAATCTTCGGGTATGAGCTCCTCGGGTCTTGCCACGTACGGAGTGATTGCAGATAGACGATGTACTGAATGGCAATGTAGTTGAGCATCAGGGTGTATAACGTTTCGTTCGTTCCCCATTGTGTCTTAAAGAAAGCGGGGATAAATCCGAACCATGCTCCCCCTATCATCGCAAAAATAACCATAATGAGATGAAGTGGAAGCTTGGGAATGTAGTTTCCGTTATTGATCGAGTGGATAACGATATAAGAGCAGGCAACGGCTCCGGCAAGAATTTGTCCTTCGGCACCGATGTTCCAGAATTTCATCTTAAAGGCAAATCCTACGGCAACACTGGCGATCAGAAGAGGGACCGCGATTCGAACTGTTTCAGCGGAGGCGATCGCTGTGCCGAATGACCCGACGGCCATGTCCCGGTAGGCAATAAGCGGGTTCTTGCCCACTGCCAGAAGCATCAACGCGCCGACGAGCAACGCAAGAAAGAAACCGACAACGTAAACAACCGCCTTGTGTTTCGTTGTGACGACGCCGCGCTTTGTCATGCGAACCAAAGGTTCTTTCATTAAGGGGTGCAAATCCTTCGCGGGAGGGCAGGGGACGTTCGGTTGCTCCTTTAAGGCGGCGACATCATTATATTTTTGTTCTGTCATAAGGCGTCAGCTCCTTTCACATTACAATCGACTGTCCGAGCATAAGGAGTCCGATTTCTTGCTTTGAAGTGACGCGCGGGTCGACGATGCCGGTCACACGACCACCACTCATGACAAGTATTCTGTCAGAAATCTCCATCAGAACGTCGAGATCTTCTCCGACGAAAATAACGGCAGTGCCTTTCTCTTTCTGTTCATTTAATAAGTTGTAAATCGTGTAAGAAGAGTTGATATCAAGTCCACGAACAGGATAAGCGACCATCAGTAGCCGTGGTGAAGTATCGATTTCTCTTCCGACGAGAATTTTCTGAACGTTACCTCCCGACAGTTGTCGAATAGGGGTGAAAACGTCGGGCGTGACAATTTGTAGTTCCTCTACGAGACGCTCGGCAATTTGACGCGGTGTTTTACGGTCGACAAAGAAGCCTTTATTTTCTCGGTAATGCTTCAGCATAATGTTGTCGACCATATCAAGAGAGGGGGCAAGCCCCATGCCGAGACGATCTTCAGGAACAAAGGCGAGCGCAATTCCTTTTTTTGCGATCTTATATGGGTTGAGTCCGATGACGTTTTCGTCAACTTCGTAGCCGTCGACGATATTCCTGTAAAGGATAGAACCGCCTATGACGGGGCAAAGACCGGCAATCGCTTCACAGAGTTCTCGCTGTCCGCTTCCTGAAATACCGGCAATGCCAAGGATTTCGCCTCCGTTTGCCTCAAAGGTGACATCGTCAAGTGCCTTGGCGCCTTCCTGATTAAGTGCGGTCAGCGATTGAACCATAAGGATTGGTTCAACGTTTGTCGTGGTGGGTCGATCGATGGCAAGCGAAACGGAGTGACCGACCATCATGTCCGTCAGCGACTGGATGGTTGCGTCTTTTGTATAAACGGTGTCGATATACTCACCTTTGCGTAGGACGGTGACGCGGTCGGAGACGGCGAGCACTTCATTCAGTTTATGGGTGATGAGTATGATCGACTTTTGATCTGCTTTCATGGCGCGCATGATCTCAAACAGTTTGTCAGTTTCTTGCGGCGTCAGTACGGCGGTCGGTTCATCGAGGATAAGAATGTCGGCACCTCGGTAGAGTGCCTTGATGATTTCGACCGTTTGCTTTTCTGAGACAGACATGTCGTAGACTTTTTTCTCAGGATCAATCTCAAAACCGTATTGATCGGCGATTTCTTGGACGTGTTTGTATAGGGCGCGTCGGTTGATTGTTGTTTTCCCGGGAAGCCCCAACACGATGTTCTCCGCCGCGGAGAAGACTTCAACCAGTTTAAAATGCTGGTGAACCATGCCTATATTGAGATCGAAGGCGTCCTTCGGTTGGCGGATGGTAACGTGTTTGCCATTGACGAAAATATCTCCGGCATCGGGGAAGTATATGCCGGCGAGTATGTTCATGAGGGTAGTTTTACCGCTGCCGTTTTCTCCGAGCAGTGAAAGAATCTCGCCGCGTCTTAGTTCAAAATGGACATCTGAGAGTGCCTGAACGGTTCCGAAACTCTTACAGATATGCTGCATCTGAACGACATTCTCATTAATTGCCGGTTTCGCATCTTGCATAAAGTTCCTCCATCCGACCTGTTTCTTCTTCTAAGTCTATCAGAAACTCAAGAAGACTGACCGGCATTCAAAAAAATCGCCGAAACGCGTACTGAGTCTTTTTACATCCCATTCATCATGGGAACTCGAATCGCGCTTCGACGATGGACACGATAGACACGTTGAGAGCACATCGTGTCAAGCGATGTGCTCATCACGTAGTTTTGCGACTAATCTTGTTCCGACACGATAATGCCTTCAAGGATGTACTCCCACGAAGGAGCAGATGCCGGTTCGATAAATGTCTCGCCCTCGGCGACGACAGTCTTACCATTGACATCGACGAGCGGACCCGTGAAGACGTCCCAGTCGGTCTCAACGATCTTTTTGCGGGCTTCTTCAATCTTATCAGCCGTTCCGGGGGCGACAATCGCTTCGTTCAACGGTGAAACGTCACAGACGCCTTCCGCAAGACCCTCGCCCCAATCGACAGGGATCTCTTCTCCAGCGATAAGCTTGTTAATGGCAAGGACGAGGTAACGCGACCAATCCCAAACGGCGGAGGTCAGCGAAGCGTCGGGTGCCGCTTCACGCATGTCAGAGTTGTATCCTACGTGGAAAACACCGGCTTCTTCAGCTGTTGTCGCAGGAGCTGTCGAGTCGCAGTGTTGTCCGATGACATCGCAGCCCTCATCGATGAGTGCAGTTGCCACCTGTTTTTCAAGTTCCAGATCATGCCATGTGCCTGTGTATTTTACGATCATCCTAACGTCGGGGTTGACGCTCTTGGCGCCCAAGTAGAACGCGTTGTACCCGGAAATAACTTCAGCGAAAGGCTTTGCTGCGACATAGCCGAGCAAGTTTGTTTCTGTTTTCAGGCCGGCGGCGATACCGGAGAGATAACGTGCCTGATAAATTTTTCCAAAGTAGTTATGTACGTTCTTCAACCCGCTGCTGGCTGCCTTGTAGCCCGTGGCGTGGCAGAACTCGATGTCAGGATAATCCTTGGCGACTTTGAGAACGTAATCTTCAAAGCCGAAGCTTGTCGCAAAGATGATGTTACATCCCTGTTCGGCGAGTTCGCGAAGAGCATTTTCACACGCCTGGTCTTCTGTTGTGTTGAACTTGTTGATGATCTGTTTCTCCGGATCCAGTCCAAGTTCTTCGGCCATCTTCTCTGTTCCGCGGTTATGGTTATACGTATAGCCCATGTCACTCGGGTCCGTGATGTGAACGAAGCCTACCTTGATGTTAGCAAGAGAGAGCTTGTCAGGATCTTCGGGCTCAGATGGATCCGCAGGCTTAGACGGATCGGCCGGCTTAGACGGATCGGCAGGATCGACAGAACCTGCTGGTTCTTTAGGATCTGTCTTTTCCGGTTTCTTCTCGCCATCACACGCTACGACGGCAAAGACAAGCAATGCGCAGAGCAGAATGGCTAACAATTTTTTGAAATGTTGCATAGTTTCCCCTCCAATCAGGTTTTCTATACTGTGAATGTTACCATAATTTACCTGCCATGAACAAGTAATCCTCGTTTTCACTGGTCAGTTTTTGTAGGAGCGGCAGGAAAGCGCTGATCCGGATAAAGAAGATCCCGGAATCGGAGCGGGAGTATTAATCGGAAATCTTGAGCAAGTAATTATTTAGAGAGCAAATTTAAAACAGTAGAACCCCTGATTCCACTAAATCTCAGGGGTTCTATTACCGTAGTTCCTTTTATGATACTCTCATGCTTCCCGTGAAAGCTCCGATCGGCGTAAAACTTTGGCGGATCGATCCGGTAAGTCCGACAGAACGCCACAAGCCTTTTAATATGATGGATATTATTATGCCCCAATCACTAGTGCCGGAAGCGTTCATTTTTAAACCTTTAGAAATCGCCTGCGTCCGGCCAGCCCTCCGGCTGTCCGTCGTAGCCTTCTTTCACGACATCAAAAAGCGGGTAGAAGTTGACGTAAGAGTATTCAAATACATCGTTTTCCTCTGCCACGATCACATCCCAGCGTCCGTTAGAATAGACGGTCGCATCCGGCCAATCTTTGCCGTACTTATGATCTGTCTGTTTCTTAAAGCCGAAAGATTCCAGACGCTCGCCGTAAGCATCAATGTCTTCTTGCTTGTAGACAATGTCGGTTGTGCAGAAGCTCTTGTCAGGTGCCCAGCCACAGCCTAAGATTTCGCCGGTCACCGGTGTCGGGACTTCTTTAGGCCAGTTCTCAGGTGCAGGAACACCCGGTTCGGGATCCGGAGTGGGCGCTTTCACGGTTTCGCTCGGTTTGGGTGCTGGCTTACTCTGTTCCGTTTTTGCGCTTTCGACAGGCTGCTCGCTTTCTTTAACGGACGGCGGCGGCTCGGGTTTCTTCGTATCCTTGTCGCAGGCGACAAGAGAGAAAATAAGCGCTAGGACGGCCAAAATGGTTAGAATTTTCTTGAACATGGTGGTGTTTCTCCTCCTGATATCTTTTGCCACAACAAAGTGGCAATAAAAACATAACCCGATTGTAGTAGCTCGATTTTTTCCGCACAATGCCTTCGTCGCATTCGGTCATTTTTCGTCGTATTCGGCAATAAAACATATTAAAAAAGCGAGTATAGATTGCTCTTGTACCCGCTTGAATTATTTTCCCAAAGTAGGAGATTTTGTCTGCGGCATGATCGAAAAATGAGAGTGGGATTCGTTTATGGAACTAATCTTCGTCTACTTCGGTGTTCTTTTTATATTCTTCAGCAAGGCGATTCATCTGTCGAATTTCTATTTTCCAGACGATATACATGATAAGCCATATCAGGGCGTAAACAACGATAAGGATGCTCACCATGAACAGTATTGGTTCTATCTTGAAAGGAAGCCAGTGCAGAAGCAGACCGACAACGATATACGTAACGAGTATCATTGAGCAGTGCGCTACCGTGGCGCGTAACAGGCTCCATTTTTCGATGTCGAAAAAACACATGCCGCCGAATGCTACCATGCCGAATATTGCGCCGAGAACCGTCTGAAGAGCCACGGCTCCGACACTCCCGAGTTTTTCTGTGAGTTCCGGCATACAGAAGAGATATTCACCGCGACTGAAGTAAATGATCAATATAGTAATGACGTGTGCAACAAGCGATCCGACGGCAAGTCCGATAAGAGATCGGACAATCAGACGTTTTTTCATCGTTTTGCCCTCCTCTTAAGAAACATTTCACGAATCTTTTTAGCATATCGTCTCGAAGCGTAAGATACTATATCGTGTTCCATCTTTACCTTGATAATTCCTCCGCCAACAAAATCCCATTTCTTGAGGTATTTAAGGTTTATGATCTCCGACTGAGATATCCTGACGAACCACGCAGGATCGAGGAGCTCTTCCACATGCGTCAGTGCATCCTTGATTGTAAAGTCACCATCGACGGTTTTGGCTGTTACATAGCGGCCATCGCGCATGATGAGAATAATCCTCGAGGCTTTGAGGTGGTATTTATCCTGAAACAATTGACTGGATTTCAACTGTTTGGAATGCTTCGAGAGCGCGGACAACAGCTTTTTCGCCCGCTTATTCCTTTCTGCTGCGCGTACGGTTATTTCTATATCTTCACCGAGCTCGTCGTCCTCGATAAAGTATATTTTTACATCCACGGATGGAGCGCCCCTTCCTTTTACAGTGATTTCATTGTAAAAGGTTATCGTTTTACATGCAATGTCGACATTGCATGAGGAGCTCTTTCATCGCGTTCCATCCGGATGAGAAAACAAACTGCACGGTGAGGGGCACATGTCGTACAGCCTACTTTATGTTCAGGATGTACATCGAATTCGGTAAAGTAATCACACGGATAGGTTGTTTCATCCTGACTTTGCCTGCAATTCATCAATAAAGGTTACGACATCGCCTTTGCCCTTTATGGCGATTATGGCGATGTCGTATACGAGCCCGCTTTCAACACTGTATTTTGATTGTAGAGGCTTAAATAATTGTGCACAATATGCTCGTCGTATTCGGTCATTTTTCGTCGCATTCGGCAATAAGGCGGTCGCTTTCGGTAATAAGTCAGTCCCTTTCGGCAATAAGGCGAATAAAAAACGAGCACAATTTGTTCTTGCGCTCGCATTAATATGTTCCAAAGGAAGGAAATTCCGTTTACGTGTGTGCTTTCAATCTTCCTATAAAATGTTGAAGGCAAAGAAAGAAAAATAGGATGTTAGTCGTAGTTTAAGAGAGTTGTGATTGAAAAACAGCCAACTCACAATACGCTCAATTTTTCTAAAAATAAGGGGGTGTCTCAAAAGAGGCGCCCTCTTTTAGGTTTAGGAAATGAGATAAAAAGGAAAAGCGGGTACCGAAGTACCCGCAAATCCTGTAAAATATTTCTGTGAAAAAATGTAAATTACAGCCTGA
>JAAZKK010000065.1 GCA_012799825.1 Clostridiaceae bacterium
ATTTGTCTTAAAGCCCATGCAATCGGCACTCCCATCCAGCCTCGCGGTGCATTCTCTTGTTCGGACCAACGCCTCAATCGGTTGCAGGAAAATATTTGCAGGAGTATGTTGTCCAATATGTTTTCGGTTCCAACCGATTGTCCGCAGCGCGAGAAGGCCGGCTGGACAGGAGATCTGCTGGCCTTTGCCCCAACGGGCTGTTTTAACTTTGATCTAAGTGGTTTTATCGCTGCTTGGCTGGCCAATATGAGGGATGAACAATTTGCCGACGGAGCCATCCCGGTCGTGATCCCAAACTATCCGCATCAGGAAAAATTCCAGCAACAAATGAATCGGGACAGCACGTCGTCGGCCTGGAGCGATGCCTGCATTTTTGTGCCGTGGTATTTGTACCGGGCCTATGGTGATATCCGTATCCTGGAAGACAATTTGGCGATGATGAAGCGTTGGCTGGACTACGTCGCTAAACGTTGCCAAGAGCGACCGCAACATTTTGCCCGGCTGCCGAAAGCACAACAGGATTGGAATGATTATCTTTGGACCAAAGGATTCCACTTCGGCGATTGGTTTATTCCCAGTTTGATCAAGGAAGGTGCCGGCATCCAAAAAATTTCCCGATTGACCCGCGAAGTTGTGGGCAGCAGTTTCTATGCCTACTCGGTCCAGACATTCATACGGATCCTTGATGCCCTGATTCAGGGGAATTCCAATCGATCGGACCTTATAGCCTTAAAGACACAATATGAGGGATTGCTCGGATTGATAAAAGAGGCGGTCAGAACCTGTTTTATTTCCACGGATGGCAGAATACGGAATGATCTGCAAGGCCTTTATGTTATTGTTCTGCAAGCCGGGATCGTGGAAGGCGAGCTGAAAAGGAAAGTCGCCGCTCGCCTAGCGCAGTTGATCCGCGAAAATGGCGACCGATTAGACACAGGCTTTGTCAGCGTGCCTTATCTCTTGCCGGTGCTGTCTGAAAATGGTTATCATGACCTGGCAGTCAAACTGTTGTTCCAGACCCAAAGCCCATCCTGGCTATATATGGTCGAAAAGGGCGCAACCACAATCTGGGAGAACTGGGAGGCTATTCGGCCGGATGGAACCGTCACGACATCCTCGTTCAATCATTACGCTCTGGGCAGTGTCGGCCACTGGATCTACCGGTACATCGGCGGTATTCATCCGGGCCTGCCCGGCTACCGTCATACCATCTTTGCGCCGGATGTCCATTGCGGTCTTGAGTCGGCAGCTTGCCATGTCGATTCTTACTATGGCCGCGTTTCCTGCCGATGGTACTGGCAAGGTGGGAAGTGTACAATTTTGCTGGATATTCCGCCGCATTGCACAGGTGAATTCGACGGTCAGCAATTGAGTTCCGGCCATTACGAGTTTAGTCGATAATACTGCTGGGGGATGTCGGGTTGACGACCCTATAAGTTATTTAAGGCATGGCGACAGTTTGCCTGAGTTATTGAATTATGGTATTCTAATGCAAATGTTTTATCGAATTCACCACGCCCTTTGATCGGCTGCTAAGCACAGCGAAGGACACCTTAATAGCATAGCGGTATGAGGAAAGAGTATAACGGCGTAATAGATCTGTTTTCATTTAACTCAAAAATATAGGGAACTGGTGTTATATAAATGATTACTAAGGCATTCGAACCGTTTCAAAAAAAGATATGGCTCTCATCCCCGACGATGCATGGAGAGGAATTTAAATACATGACCGAGGCATATGAGACAAACTGGATGTCCACGATCGGCAAAAACATCGACGAGGTTGAACGACTTATAGCAGAGAAGGTCGGCTGTAAATACGCCGTTGCTTTATCTTCCGGTACAGCTGCGCTGCATTTGGCGGTTAGGCTTGCAGGTGTGAGATCGGGAGACCGCGTGTTCTGTTCCGATATGACCTTTGTTGCTACCGCTAATCCTGTTAAGTACGAGTTTCTACAGGATAGATGGAACACATATCTTTGATAAATTCAAGATTCAATCTATCGAGGAATGACTGGAAAGGAAACGAATATGTTCACAAAGAACTTTGACGGTATAAAGCCCTTTGAGAAGAAAATATGGCTCGCATCCCCCACCATGCATAAAGAAGAATTGGAGTGGATTGCGAAAGCGATTAAAGATAATTGGGTTACTACTGCCGGTGACAATATAAACGATTTAGAAAAGGTGTGCGCTGAGCATATCGGACGCAAGTATGGTGTCGGTTTATCCAGCGGAACCGCATCACTTCACCTTGCGATAAAAATCTGCGGGGAGAAGCTATACGGTCAGCCGAAGGTTGGTCACGGCACTCTTGAAGGACGCAAAGTGTTCTGTTCAGATATGACCTTCGCTGCTACTGCGAATCCCATTGCCTATGAAGGTGGTGAGGCGGTCTTTATTGACACCGATCCAGATGCATGGAATATGGATCTCGTCGCGCTTGAAAAGGCATTTGCGATTCACCCTGACGTAAAGCTTGTTGTTGTGGCAAATCTTTACGGCTTTACAGGCAATCTGGAGAAGCTGGTAGAAATCTGCCACTCTCACGACGCGCTGATCGTCGAGGACGCTGCCGAGTCGTTTGGCACAACCTATAACGGTAAACAGACGGGTATGTTCGGTGATGTTAGTATTATCAGCTTTAACGGCAACAAGATTATCACCGGAAGCACAGGTGGTATGCTCTTGACTGACAGCGAGGAAGACGCGCATAAGGTTCGCAAATGGAGTATACAGAGCCGTGAAGACGCGCCGTGGTATCAGCACGAGGAAATTGGCTACAATTATCGGCTAAGCAATCTTGTGGCGGGAGCCGCGCTGGGGAACTATGGACATCTCGCAGACCATATATCGCAAAAGAAAGCAATCTACGAGCGGTATAAAGAGGGACTCAAGGGTCTGCCTCTCAGCATGATGCCAATCATCGACGGCTGCGTCCCGAACTACTGGCTGAGCTGTGCGATCATCGACAAGGATGCGATGTGCAAGCAGGTTCGCAGCGAAAGCGAAAAAGAAGCTCTCTACGTCAGCGAGTCGGGAAAGACTTGCCCGACTGAGATACTTGAAACCCTCGCAAAGTTTAATGCGGAAGGGCGTCCAATCTGGAAACCGATGCACATGCAGCCGGTTTATCGGATGTTCCCATTCATCACGAGAAACGGAACCGGCAGAGCTCGCAGCAATGCGTACATAAAAGAAAACGGGATCATGGATGTCGGAGCAGATATTTTTGATAGAGGTCTTTGCCTGCCGAGCGATAACAAAATGACGGCAGAACAGCAGGAAACAATTATTGACATTATTCGTAGATGTTTTGGATGAAGAAAAAACAGCATAAATTTTATAATTCTTATAAAAGAAAAGAGTCCGTTGGCTTTTGCCCTCGTCATGCTTGCTCTTACAGATCTAACACGTTTGTTCGTTATTCTAACGATTATAGTACCAATTGCCATTTTTAAGATAACCCCTTGAATAATTCTTTTGACAGAGGACAAAAAATATTGGAGGTGCCAAACTATAAATAGGGCTTGCTGAACAAGCAGCAAAAGCTTGATATCAGTGTATTAGCAGTAGTTATTGTTTATAATAAGTGCAAGGGTTTTCGCGTATTATCACAATAACCCTTGCACTTTGAATTAGGAGTCACGCCATGTACGAGCACAATAGTCGCCAAAAGG
>JAAZKK010000086.1 GCA_012799825.1 Clostridiaceae bacterium
CCTTTACGACCCCTGCGGAACTTATTAAGACCATCGATTTAAGACAAAACCACATGATGATCACAGAAACATACATCTTCACACTGATGAGATTCTCCGATAGATATTGCTTAACCGGCCGTTTTACAGACAAAGATGGACAACGGTATGTATGCGACGGCATAAATATTGAGAGTGTTGACAGAGAACGACTTCTCAACGCATTCGTACAAAGCCGTTACTACTATGCGCGATCAGATGATTCAGGCAACGGGTCGTCTGATGGCGTCTTAGACGAAACGACGGGATCATTTACTGTATCTTTCATAGGTGTTAAAAAATCCTATAGCCCTATCTACGGAACCGAAGACGAATCGAATGAGAGCGTGTACGAGGTCTTCCGCGAACTTACCATGAAATACAGCGAGTAATTAGATTCCCCTCATCTGCTGTCGTCGACTCTTCGGCTCACTTTCGATTTGAGATAGAATCTCGAACGGTTAAGCTGCTCTCACTTGCCGATAGTGACGTCCTTTTTCGAACTTCTTTACAATGAAGCTGCTTTTTCTATCTAAGAATGTCTAATTGTGTGTAATTAGGTATCCCAATTATTTACAATCGGATCTTCAATTTGACAAAACGCTTACATTTTTGTTAAAAGTAATAGGAAGCATTCCGCCTGATGATGCATCCTTAAGATGTGGACAGATGTCTTTGACCGTCGTCCAAGGAATCGGCAACCCGGATGCATCCCTAAGATATGGACGGACGGTTTGCTCCGTTGCTTCAACTACATCCGTTTGACGTCGTCTCCAAACGACGCGCTGATGCGGGATTAACTCAGTGGTAGAGTGTCACCTTGCCAAGGTGAAAGTCGCGAGTTCGAATCTCGTATCCCGCTCCACGCAAGATGACCGACCCGTTAACTGGCCGGTCATCTTTCTTTTTTGCTACGATGTCTGACGGCAATGCGGATGCCTGTAATGCCCAATCGACAGCGCTTGTCCGACTGCCGTAACGCCATGCGGAGACATGCGGAGAGAGGAAAGGCAAAATCCGTCGTTTCTAATCAACAGCGCATATAGGGCTTCTTACCGCCACACCTCATGTCGGCATACTCCGTATTCATCACTAAGACTACTTGTCCCATCGCCCCTCTATCAGACAGATCACTTTCGCTGCATCTAGATCACGGTAAATCTGGATTGCCGCAAGATCAGAGGATGCTAACATCCCATCTCCGACTTGACCTATTTTTTACACGATATTGACAATAATCTGGTGACGATAAATTCATACAAAGCTGAGAATGCAGATATATCTTATTGAAAAAGAAAGAATCCTGCGAAGGGATTTTTTCGTGTGTTTATTTTGCAGAAAGACGAAGACATGAAGTGTGTTGTCATTAATGGCACAGAGCAGCGAGGATGTACCTATAACTTAAAAGAGATCTTTTTAGATGAGTTAAAACCCCATGATCTAACAGAATTCTATTTACCAAAAGATGCCCCCGGTTACTGTGCGGGATGTAAACTCTGCTTTGTGCAAAGTGAAACCCTGTGTCCCCACTATAACAAGGTCAATCCGATTTGGCAGGCCATGTTGGAAGCTGACCTGATTGTTTTCGCATACCCTGTTTACGTTCTTCGGGCACCCGGTCATATAAAGAGTTTTTTAGATCATTTAGGCGTCCATTGGTCTGTGCATAGACCGGATCCGAGAATGTTCAATAAAACGGCCGTGATCATAACACAAAGCATCGGTTCACCCAATGGAGCCGCACAAAAAGATGTGAAAACGAGCCTAAACTGGCTAGGCGTTCCGAAGGTCAAACGTATCGCGTTTGGCATGATGGAAGACGTTTTCTGGGACAATATTTCAGAAAAACGCAAGCAGGGATTTGAAAGAAAAATGCGTGCATTTGCAAAGCAGTTCCATACTGTGAAACCTGCAAACAGAAGCTTGAAAACGCGATTCACTTTTCAAATCTGCAAAATGCTTCAAACATATATTGTGAAGAAAACGCCTAAGAACAAGGCTTTAAGTGTTGATGCACAATACTGGATTGATCAAGGGTGGATTACCAGAAAGTGAGTCACAGTGCAAGTTTCAATCGAACATGCAACGAGTATATGATCGTGTCAGCAAACAGGCAAGAAGCCGATCATCCCAGTCACTAAGATATCAAAGATGACTGACTTGCTAGCTGACATGAAAGACATGAAATAAGAAGTGTAAAACTGCTTTTATAGAATCGGATTTTCGAAAAAACCAATTGATCGGTCTTATGAACTGAGTGGAGACTTTATAGATGCAAAATTTTGGGATGTCCATGTTATGGTACTGGGTTTGTTACATCGTCGTGACGTGTGTCGGCATCCTCCATACTATCTTCAACATCTTCGTATTGAAGATGAAACCGATGGATGAACACAGCATGGGCGAAGGATACGAAAAGACAAAACCGTGGCATCCGCTCTACAACATCATTCTCTTTTCTCTTTTCGGTTGGCTTTATATGAGAGGTCTTGCCGATCCGACATTGAAAGAGGCGCTGATCACGGGAGCGATCTGGGCCGGTATCACAATTGTATTTGATGTGTTCGCCTGGGTGATTATTAAACATCCTTGGAGCCTTACCTTCAAGGAGTTCTATGTCGACTATCAACCCTGGATCACTCTGATTTATCTTGCGATCTTCGCCGGACCGCTTGTCGGATATTGGTGCTTGGGTCTTTAAAAATCAATATCGGCGATTTGCATGGGACACAATAAGAAAATGGACGTTGCCAGAATTATTTTAAAAGCGATGATGTGGATTTTGATCATCGGTTTTTTTAGCAATTTTGTTTTGCGGACTATCTCTTATTCCTTTTATAAGGGAAAGCGGCAAAAAGAGAACGTAACGGTGACTCCGCAAAAAATCACGTATAAGGACAAATTGACCGGATACGGGTATCACTTGGAAAATGAGTCAAACGCCGTTATTTTATGCTTTGGCGGTTCATTCTACGTCGCCTACAATACCGTTGGAATTTTTGCCCCCTACTACGATGTTCCGTTCCTTTCAGTCGACTATTACGGGACACAAGACAGCTTAGGCAAAATGAATCTTCGTTCCATGCAAGCATCGGCAGAGGACTTCTACGATTGGGTAAAAGATAAATACCCGGATCGAAAGATAATCGTCGTCGGCCATAGCTACGGTTGCGGCATGGCCGCTTATCTTGCATCTGTTCGCCAATGCGATCAATTATTTCTAGTGGCAGGATTTCGCGATCTGTCTGATCTCTACAATAAGATGGTTCCGATTTTTTTAGGTCCGTTGAAGGTCTTCATCTCCGATAATATCGACGTGGCTGAATACGCCGAGAAAACGACATGTAAGGTGACGGTAATCGGTTCCGAGAAAGATAAAACATTAGGGAACGACCTTCAGATTAAGCTGGCCGAAAGCTACAAAACAGCCGATGTGAAGATATTCCCGGATATCGAACATGAACATTATTTAACCGACAAGAGGGTGATTTCTCTGATTCAAAAAACTGTTGAATAATTGCTAGATCCGGTCAGATCGTCAAAGGAATAGATTATAAGGATGAAAATTAAAGAACGGCTACGCAAATTCTTGGCAAAAGTAAATCCTGTCGTCTATTTCAAAAAACTCACCTCCGCTTGGTGCGGAGCCATACTCGGATCGCTGATAGCAAGTTCTTTATTATATTTCATACAATCTTATATCTTATTTTAAAAACAGGCGGCATCGGCGAAGTCATCGTCGGCGCTTTGCAATTATTGTTTATTGTTATCTTAGCGGCTTTCGTCCTCGATTTGGTTATCCATTTGACAAGAAAACTGCCTACACTTTTCGTGTTTGCGGCGTTAGCGTCCTGTTTAGGAAACAAGGTTTTAAACGATGCTAATTTAATACCGAGAGACGATCACGAACAGATCACTAAAGTGCTCGTATCGGCATTTTTAGACACATCTTTAAAAAACAAATCAGATTAAATTCAAATGTTCCGCAACATTCAATATGCCGCCGATTGGTTGCCGAAGACGATCTACATCGGCGATTACTGGGATTCAAACACAATCGCCATCGCCGATTTTAAAGAAGACGTTGACCCCTTCTCTGCTAGCCTTTTTGACCGCTTTAAAAAAGGGAACATTTATCTAAGGAACGTAGGCATAAGGATGAGTGACTAATTTTGATAAAGCACCGTTTCATAGCAAACGCAAGGATAGGCAAGTGACTGCTAGAGTACACCATTTAGCATCAAACACGAGAGGCAAGTGACTTTAAAAGGACACCATTTCGCCCGTAAGGGATAAGGATAGGCCGTAGCGCTCGAAACATATCTATTGACCATACATCCTGATCAAGTATTCAAACGCGGCACATTGTGTACCTAAAGCAACTAGAGAACAGCGCTGACGGCTTGCTGCAACCGCGGGAACGGTGCTGATGGCTTGCATCGTAGAGGGTGATTGACGATGCTCTCAACTGCACGGATCTATGATCCATGTGGCTTATGAGATGAATAGAAAAATGCCGCTTAGGTACCACGACCCTAGTGAATATCAATATAAAAGGATGCTTCAGGTCTTCTTCCTATCATTAGCCACATCTAATATGTATACTATATCTCAAATAGAGAAATTAAGAATATGCTGAAATGAGATGATCAGCATTATAATCGAGTATGATAATGGTATAGAGAAAGAGAAATCTGAATGAGCAAGGTCTGTGAAATATGTGGTGAGCGTAAAAATTAATTTGTTTTAACTAAAAAAAGGAAAATGAGTGTTGAGACTATAGGGAGCGCGGTATTATCAGGCGGAAATGTGTTTCTCTACCCTCAGAGACATACAGACCTTTGCTTAATAACTTCTGTCAGAGAGCAGGATCCTATTCAGAACAAAGAAGTAAGATATAAATGAAAATTGAAAGGAGAATATTATGGAGCATCTTTCTCATGAAGAAATTCGCAAGCAATTTCACTACGAACCGTCTCAGTATGTCGACGATTTTCATTTGGCCGGTTTCGCCTACTACGATGGACTCGATGTCATCGACGAATTAACGCTCGGTCAAAGGGTGACGATGGTAAAGGAGATCAACAATCCTTACGATGAAAAGGCAGTTGCCATTTACTACAAAGACAAAAAACTAGGTTACATTCCGGCCAGCCATAATTCTTTTATTTCCACACTCCTTTATTACGGGCATGGTGACATCTTTGAAGCAAGAATCCAAATGGTAAATATGGAATCGCACCCGGAACGACAATTTCGCATCGTCGTCAAGGTGAAAGACAATCGAAAAGATAATCTATAAAAACGTAAAGCGGATGGTTTTTAATCATCCGTTCTTTCAATATAATCATTCGTTTATTTCAAACGGAAGAAACAATCATCCAAGAGGACTATTCTGTTTCTTCGGGTGTCTCTTTAGAAAACATGCGTTTCCTGTTTAAAGTGATCTCTTTGATCATGTCCGAAAAGATGCTGTCGTAGTCATATACAGAAATGCTTCCGGTACCTATATCGTAATAGTATGCTTGCAGATTCAGGTCTCCTGATTCGAACCTCTCGCGCACAAAATCATAGGTCATCAGGTTATCCAGCTGTTGAACGGCATTGAGCTTCTCAAGCATGATGATTTTGTCGTCTTCATTCATGTCGGGATAGCTGTAGTCAATGTAATCCGATATGGTGACGCTTTGAGCGATCCATTCGCCTGTATAGGGAAGTTTTTCCTTGTATTCGTTCAGGCTTCTGATGGCGGCACAGCCGCCGCAATTCGAGTGACCGCATACGATGATATTTTCTACGTTAAGGACTTTGACAGCGTACTCAATTGCAGAGACGACGGAAGGATGAGTGTCCGGTTCTTCTTCCCTTGGCACGATGTTGGCCACATTTCTGATTTGAAAGATCTCTCCTGCTGACGCTTGGAATAAAGTCTCCGCGTCTACTCTGGAGTCCGAGCAACCGATAAAAAGCGTATGGGGTTTTTGGCCCTCTTTTAGCGCTTGATAAAAGTCTTTATTGAACGCATACTCCAACTCTCTAAACTGTTCAATTCTTTTCTTCAAATCCATATATCCCTCCTCGCCAAGCAGTCACTAGCGTATTTTTATACAATATACTCGAAATTTGCATCCTTAGCTAGGGGTCACTGAACGATTTTCAAAGGTCTGAAATCAGAGCATTACAGGGTCATATTAGGTACAATAGGTGCAAGAGAAAAGGCATAAAAGCGTTGAAACCCTTGCACTTTGAAGTAGGAGA
>JAAZKK010000049.1 GCA_012799825.1 Clostridiaceae bacterium
TAGTCAATTTTTCAAGTAGTATGCAAAAGTGGGTTGGAAACACTATAGAATCTGAGTCGAACAACGGTGACTCATGCTTTTTAAGGCAGTTTTTCATTTGTTTCTGCATTTTTGGCGAAAAAGGAGATGGCGGCAAGAAAAAAATGCTGTTGATCTATGCACAAGCTAGTTCGGACTGAAAATATATGGTGTTTAATGCTACGTTCGAGATAAATGATTTTACCTGTGGACATAGGAGAAAACCTGCTTGTTGAAGTTGAGACATTCTTTCATTAATAATTGAAAAATTGATGTTTTTCGAATTGCGGAGGATGAATCAAATAGTCGAAGGATATGGAGAAGGATATCTACATAAATTGAGGAGGGGTCTACAAACAGATAATTTTTCAACACTATGTGAAATTTTGTCGCTAGCATTCATGAAAAAGGGAAGTTATTTTGATTGAGCTGCTTTGGAGTTGATGTTTGATACTTATTTGGGATAAACATTTAGATGTTCTTCTAGTTCTTATGCACAACTAAAAACTCAATGTTATCAAAGGTAAAGACCAAAAGCTTAATTGCCCTGATAGTCATCCTATCTGCCGAGATTTTCTTAAAGACGCCGGCTTCTGCTGAGCGCGTTTGCCCGGATCAGACACGGTTTTTATTCTCAACATATTTTGACTAATATTTTATTTCATTACTTGCATAATGTAAGAGGCTCTCATGTGAAGGTTAGGACGTTTCGCGTGAGAAGTGCGAAACATATTATTATTTATCATATAATACAGGCATATAAAATGTAGGCACATGAATCATGAATATGGTCGTATTTTTAAGACTAGTGCTGGCATATAGACGTCTGGCATATAAACGCGGGTATAAGCACAAACATGCAAAGTCAGGTCTATAGATAACATTTATTTTAAATTTGTGTAGGCGCCCTAATACAGGCGTAAGATCGGCGCGACGGTCTGGCACTGAAAATGCCGATATTTTAACAAAAAATGGACGGGGTGAAGTCTATGGGGCAGAATAAAAAACTTGGTACGCGAACTTGGCTGAGCTTTATCTTATTTGGGTTGGCCGGTCAGGTTGCTTGGGCGATCGAGAACATGTACCTCAATCTTTTCATGTATCGAACGATTACGACAGATCCTTTTTGGATTGCCCTGATGGTTGCCTCATCTGCTGTTGTCGCAACACTGACCACGCTGATCATGGGAGCATGGTCGGACAGGCTCGGGAAGCGCAGGATTTTTCTTTGTGCCGGTTACTTTTTGTGGGGGATATCTGTCATTCTCTTCTCTACGAGCAATACGTCGTTTGTGGCTAAGCTATTCCCAAATTCGGCGCATATCGTAGAGTTGACGGCTATTTTACTGATTATCTTGGATCTCATCATGACGTTTTTCGGCTCGACGGCCAATGATGCCGTTTTTAACGCATATGTTTCGGAAATGGCCACGCGCGAATATCGCGGAAAAATCGAGGGGCTTCTTTCGTCGTTTCCTTTGCTGGCGATGTTGCTCGTTTTCGGTATCCTTGATCCAATTGCTCAAAGGGGAAAATGGAGTGTCTTTTTCTTAATTGTCGGAGCTGCTACGGCGCTTCTCGGGCTGATGGGGTTCGTCATTCTGCCTCAGGATAAGACGAAGCCTTCGTCGACCGGAGTCTGGGCCAATTTGCGCTATGCTTTCTCTCGTGAAGCATTTAAAGAGAATCCCGTCTACTACGCGGCTCTGGGTTTGCTCTTTGTGGTTTCTGTGTCGATGCAGGTCTATATGCCCTATATCATTATCTACATTCAGGAATTTTTAGGGTTCGATGACTATGCCATCCTGCTTGGCGTCGTGCTTATTGCCTCGTCGATTGTTAGCATTCTTGCAGGCAGGCTTATTGACAAAAAAGGCTTTCTCTATCCTTTTCCCTATTTTTTCGCAACGGCACTCTTAGGGCTTGCCGGAATGTTCTTTGTTCGATCCATGGTCTATGTCGGCATCGCTGTATTCATCATGCTGGCAAGTTATCTCGTTTTAACGACGATCGCCACTGCCACGTTGCGGGAATATACGCCCGAAGGAAAGGCCGGTCGTTTCCAAGGAATCCGCATGATTTTCTGTGTGATGCTGCCGATGATTATCGGTCCCTTTGTCGGATCTGCTCTCTACACTCAATCTGATGCCGTGTATATTGACTTGGGAAGTGAGAAAAAAGTTCCAACTCCAAGCATATTCTTGGGTGCTGCGGTGATCCTTCTGTTCGCCTTGTATTATTACTTTTCTTTAAGGAAAAAGATTGGCGGGGGCAAATTGAATGACCAAGAGCAGGCCGGAGAATAATGAATGGGCGCCGCGACGATCCTTTTATCCGTTGTTTTCATTCATTTTTATAAAAAAATGGTGTGACAAGAATAATAAGATAGATGAAAGCAAAAAATGATTACTAGGACAAAAAAGAATAAGATTGGTGAAGGCAAGATAAAATTGGCGAGGCAAAAATATAAAAATTGGCAGAGGCAAATTGAAAAAGGCTGTCAGGCGCAAATTCCAATAATTAGGGCAAGTTGATAGTGCTAGAACAGGTCTGAAAACCGTGAGAAGGAGCAAAACTGCATGATTCTTAAACATGATTTGTGGACTGAAGCCGGTAAATCGCTTTTGAAAAAACTAGCGGCCGATCCTGCTACGCCTGTTTTGCCCGAATATCCGCGGCCGCAGATGGAGCGCGGAGCCAATACCTGGCTGAATCTCAATGGGTATTGGGAATATGCCATAGAAGACAGAGCAGAAGGGGACTTTGATCCTGTAAACGATGTGGCGGTTAAAAGCGAAGATCTAAAGGAAATTTGCGCCTTTCAATCGTTCACGGCTCAAGGCCAAATTCTCGTCCCTTTCGCTCCGGAAAGCAAACTTTCAGGCGTTGAAAGACTTTTAGAACCCGATCAAATTTTGTGGTATAGGCGTAACGTTGCGTTGCCCGAACATGTGCTTGGGAAACGGATTTTTCTCCATGCCGGCGCGATCGACCAAGTGTGTACCATTTGGATTAACAGGAAGTTTCTTGCATCGCACCGTGATGGCTACATGCCATTTTCCTTTGAATTGACTGACCTTCTTGAGCAAACAGGCGATGACTCAACCTTTGAGATCGTTATCGCTGTTATGGATCCGTCGGATGAGGGTTTGCTTCCCTTCGGCAAGCAAAAGCTAAAACGCGGAGGCATGTGGTATACCCCTGTAAGCGGCATCTGGCAGACGATCTGGCTAGAATTCTTGCCGGCAAATTTTCTCCGGGACTTCAAAGTAACATCTTGCCCGGAGGAAGGTGTTTTTGATTTTGAGTTCAGTTTGGATAAAGCGCCTGAGCCTGATTTGAGTGCCACATTAGATCTTTATTTTGGCGATGACCTTGTCGCATCAGAAAATCTGAAGCCGGATGGTCAAGGGTTCTTTGCAATACGCACCAAGCCGTCGAAACTTATGTGGTGGACGCCGGAAAGTCCAGATCTCTACACATGGAAACTTCAACTGAAGGATGAAAGGGAGAATGCGGACGAGCGGGAAAGTAAAAATCAACGGGAGAATCGGGACGAACAGAAGAATGCTGACGAGCGGGAGAATAAGGACCAACAGGATAATAAGAACCAACGGGAGAATCGGGACGAACAGGAGAATAGGCTTGATGTCGTTCAAGGCTATGCCGGCATGCGGTCTTTTGGCATAGGCACTTTCCCGACAGGAGAACCGTGTCTGCTGCTTAACGGGAAACCGTATAAGCATTTAGGCGTCCTTGATCAGGGATATATCGCAGACGGTATCTACACACCTGCCGCCGATCAGCTCTATGTCGATGACATTCTGACGCTGAAAGAGCTTGGCTTTAACATGCTAAGAAAGCATATCAAGATCGAGCCACAACGTTTCTATTATCACTGTGATCGCCTAGGCATACTGGTGTGGCAAGATTTGGTCAACGGCGGCCGACATTACAATCCGTGGATTGTAGCCATACTGCCCTTTATCGGCATTCGTCTGAAAGACAATCATTATCAGCGCTTCGGTCGAGGCGAAAGAAACAATCCAAGAGATATTGCCGCAAGAAAAGCTTTTATCGAGATTCTCCGTGAAACGTATGAGGTTCTCAAAAACACGGTATCTTTGAGTCTTTGGGTCATTTTCAATGAGGCGTGGGGGCAATTCGATGCGACGGAGGTTGCCGAGCTGATGAAAACGATCGATCCTGAAAGACAGGTCGATCATGCCAGCGGATGGCACGATCAGGGTGGTCCGGACCTGCACAGCTTGCACGTCTATTTCCGAAAATTTAAAGCTAAAAACGACGAGCATTGCCGACCTTTAGCCCTGACAGAATTCGGAGGCTACTCATTCAACATTCCCGAACACAACGCCGCTCAACGCGTCTACGGTTACAGAAAATTCAAAGACATTGACAGCTATTTATCGGCTCTCGAAAAACTCTACCGTGAAGAAATATTGCCCGTGAAACACCTCGCAGCGACCGTATACACTCAAGTCAGCGATGTTGAAGACGAGACCAACGGAATCTTGACCTATGACCGCAAAGTCAACAAATGGAAAAACGCCGATATTCTCCGGACCATTCTAAAAGAAGTCCGCATGATTGAGGGTGAGTAACGAAAGCCTTTTAGCAAAAATTGTCATTGCTGCCGGTGATGCGCATTCCTAGATCAAAGAGTCTATGTTGTGAGTTTTATAGGCAAAAGCACGGTTTTTTAGCGTTGTGAACAATTGTATCGATTTGATAGGGTATTCGATGTTAAAATTAAGAAGAGCTTTTGCAAGGAGATTCTTGATGAGACAGTTGTATCCAATGGTGCGAGCGAACGAATAAAATACATTTAGCAAGACAATAGCATATGTAAGAAGTACATTGAGGCAGTCGGAATAGCCATACATACATCTAATAGTAAAAAAGGTGCATCGCGCATATTACAGATGCTAAGGTTCATCGTGAGCACACATCATGGGCATACATGGATGGGGCATACGCGCCATCATGGACACACGTGCCATTATGGGCATGCAGGGATAGTCACACATAGATAGACAAACATAAAATAGGTATTTATATATTAAAAGTATATATAAGAATGATGTAGATACAGAGAATAAAACAATATAATCACAGAGATGACGTGTAGATAAAAATAATCAGCGAGATGACAAAATTATAGAGATAGCTTAGAGATGATAAAGTCGGCAAAATGACAATATTATAGAGATAGCTTAGAGATGACAAAGTCAGCAAGATGACAAAATCATAGAGATGATAATAAAGGAGACGAGAAAGAACACCATGGATATTCAAAAGATTTTAAAGGCGACAGATCACACACTTCTCGCACCGACGGCAACGTGGGATGAAATCGTTCAGATTCTGGATGATGCGATGACTTTTCATTGTGCATCAGCGTGTATTCCGGCGTCTTTTGTTGAAGATGCCGCAGATTACGTAGATGCTGTATTTCCGAACTTTTACGGTGCGGAGTCGCTGGAAAATGAAGATCAAAAACTTCCGATATGTACTGTGATCGGTTTTCCGAACGGTTATGACACGATGGCGTCGAAGATGTTTATGGCGGACGACGCTCTAGAAAACGGCGCCAGCGAAATTGACATGGTAATCAATCTGGGCTGGGTCAAGGATAAGCTCTGGGATATCATCGAAGACGAAATCGAGTCGATACGTGATGTCACAGAAGGCGCAATATTGAAAGTCATTATTGAAACAACTGTACTTAATGAGAAAGAAAAGATACATCTGTGTCAGATTGTGTCGGATAGCGGTGCCGATTTTATTAAAACATCGACGGGTTTCGCATCAGGCGGAGCAACTTTTGAAGATGTGAAGCTCATGCGCGAGCATGTAGCCAAGCACGTTGGCATCAAAGCGGCTGGCGGTATTCGATCGCTTGAGGATGCGGAGCGTTTCCTTGCATTGGGTGCCACTCGTCTTGGAACAAGCCGACTCGTCTCGCTGGCAAAGGAACTGTCCCCATAATTCTATGACTTAGACTAGAGAACAGCAGCAAATGAACGATCAATCAGACAACAATCGAAAGCTTCGTTTCCGACAAAAACGAGAACAAGAACAAACAAGCACGTCGACATCAACGTGTGGTTCGGAGCCTCTAAAATCAACGCGCAGTGCGGAGACCGCAGAATCGACGCGCAGTGCGGAGTCCGTAAAACCTTCACGTGATGCAGGTTCTGTAAAGTCAAAGCATGGTGCGGATTCTGTAGAGTCAAGGCGCGGTGATGAAGCTGAAAAATCAAAACGCGGTGCGGATTCCGTGAAATCTTCACGTAATGCAGATTCTGTAAAATCAAAGCGTGGCGCGGAGACCGAAACAAGTTCCGCAAAATCGATACGCGGTGCGGGTTCTTTGCTGAAAAGATTCGTTTCGTATTACAAGCCCTATCGCGGACTTTTCATCGCGGATCTTTTCTTTGCTCTCATTCAGGGAATGGCGGCAATCACATTTCCGTTTTTGATTCGTTATCTCATTAACGAGGTCTTTACGATGCCGGATCTGTCGCTGATCGGAGACATTCTGACGCGAACAGCCATCTTGATGTTTGTGTTTTATGTTGTTGAGGCCGTCGCGACGTATTTCGTTTCGTCATGGGGACATATTCTGGGAGCGCGCATTGAGTCGGATATGCGGCGCGATCTTTTCATGCACATGGAGCGCCTGTCGTTTTCTTTCTTTGATAAAACGAGTACAGGTCACATGGTGTCGCGTTTGATTTCCGATTTGGCCGATATCACAGAGTTGGCGCATCATGGGCCTGAAAACATTCTTTTATCTTTTGTTCAGATTATTGGTGCGTTTTTCATACTTTCGACCATCCACATCCCCATGACGCTGATTCTCTTCTTCTTTACGACGTTGATGCTCATGGTGACGGCGTCCTATCGACGCAAGATGAATAGCGTGTTCATGGACAATCGGCGCAAAATCGCAGAAGTGAATGCCGTTGTTCAGGACAGTCTTTCCGGCATTCGGACGGTTCAGTCGTTTGGCAGCGAAGACGTTGAACTGGAAAAATTCCATGTCGGCAATGAGGCATTCTATGAGTCAAAAAGCCGAATGTACAAGGTCATGGGCCGTTTTTTCACGATCAATAAATTCTCGGAAGGAATGCTTTATCTTACAACGCTGATCGCGGGCGGCATATTTGTTATTCGAGGCACACTGAAGCCCGGAGATGTCATTGCGTATGTCCTCTACATTAATACGTTCTTGCAACCGATACGGCGCATAATTATGTTCAGTGAACAACTGCGCAAAGGGATGACCGGCTTTGAGCGCATGATCGAAGTGCTAGACACCGAACCAGATGTCCAAGATCTGCCGGGTGCGGTTGACGTAGGTGAACTCAAAGGTGAGATTGTTTTCGATAACGTTTCTTTTACCTACGGAGACGACATGGTGTTGCAAAACCTGTCGTTTAAGATGGAGGAAGGTAAGACGGTGGCGCTTGTAGGACCTTCCGGCGTTGGAAAAACAACCGTGTGCTCCCTAATACCTCGCTTTTATGATGTTGCGGAAGGTAGCGTTCGTATCGACGGGCGCGATGTCCGTGAAATGACGCTGAAGTCGCTGCGACGGAATATTGCCGTCGTACAACAGGATGTGTATTTATTCAACAGTAGTATCCGCGACAACATCAGCTATGGCGATTGGCACGCCTCGGAAGAATCCATCCGAAAAGCGGCCGATGCCGCGAACATTGATGACTTTGTCATGTCGCTTCCCGAAGGCTACGATACCGTAGCAGGCGAGCGCGGCACACGGCTTTCCGGCGGGGAACGCCAGCGCATATCGATTGCGCGCGCTTTCCTTCGGAATCCGCCGATTCTCATTCTGGATGAAGCCACTTCGTCACTTGACAACATCAGCGAACGCATCGTCCAAGAGGCTTTGTCTAAACTGTCCGAAGGGCGTACGACCCTTGTGATCGCGCATCGTCTATCCACGATTCGCAACGCCGATGAAATTCTGGTTCTTTCTGAACATGGCATCGCCGAAAGAGGTACGCACGATGAACTCATGGAAAACGACGGTTTATACGCAACTCTCTACCGAAGCCAGTTTGAGCAAACAGCGTGACGAGTTCGTGGCGATCACATCGCGCAGAAGATCCGCTAAAAAGAACCGGTGTAGCATTTGAAGTCGCTCCCGTCCTCGGTAAACCGAAGCTCATCTGAAATGTTGGTGCTAAAACTAAACAAACTACTCCCATCCGTGGGTAAACCGAAGCTCAAGAGATAAAGGCGACATTGCGTCTCTATTGTCGCTCTCGTCCGCGGGCAAACGAGGTGGTGCGTTCGGATTGTGGTCGGCTGCAGGTTGTGCTCAATGTTTTGTACAAAACAGAGGGACAAAACACTGAGGACAATAAAACGCTGGACAAACGCCTGAAATCCTGCTATTATCGATTTTCGGTGGTCCGCTACGCGGGCCGCTTTTTGAGAAAATACGAAAGGAGGTGTGTTGATGCCTACGTTCAACCAGTTGGTAAGACAGGGAAGGAAGTCGAAGAAATCAAAATCGAGCGTGCCTGCCCTGGCCGTCGGACTGAATACGCTTAAGCGGCGTCCTTCAAGATATCCGTCACCGCAAAAACGCGGCGTATGCACGGTAGTCAGGACAACTACGCCGAAGAAGCCGAACTCAGCTTTGCGTAAAGTCGCACGTGTCCGCTTGACCAATCAGCAAGAGGTATACGCGTACATCCCCGGTATCGGTCACAATTTGCAAGAGCACAGTGTGGTTTTGATTCGTGGTGGACGTGTTCGCGATCTGCCGGGTGTGCGTTATCACGTCATTCGTGGAACGCTGGATACAGCCGGTGTTGCTAACAGAAAACAGGGCAGGTCAAAGTACGGTGCGAAACGCCCGAGGGTCGCTAAGACCCGGTAAACCAGCGGTTGGATAAACATGCCATCAGGACACGCCTTTTTATCACGGCCTGTTCTTGTTGCATGACACGTGTCCATATCGTGAGTACCTGTGGTTTCGGGTTCAGATGAACCCGCATAATCATGAAAGGAGGGAAGACCATTGCCAAGGAAAGGTCATATCTCGAAGAGAGTTATTCTGCCTGATCCCGTCTATAATGACGTCCGCGTCACCAAACTAATCAATCAGGTGATGAAGGACGGCAAAAAAGATTTAGCTCGTCGCATCGTCTACGGAGCCTTCGACCTTATTGAAGAACGTGGACAATCGCCGTATGACGTTTTTAGTAAAGCGCTGGAAAACGTGATGCCGGTGCTTGAAGTCAAGGCGAGGCGTGTCGGCGGATCGAACTATCAGGTTCCGATCGAAGTCCGTCCGGAAAGAAGGCAGACATTGGCGTTAAGATGGATCGTGACTGCTGCGCGTGCGCGCAGTGAACGCACGATGATTGAACGCCTGGCATACGAACTGATGGATGCGTCGAATCAAACCGGCGCCGCCTTCAGACGGAAAGAAGAAATCCACCGCATGGCAGAAGCAAACCGCGCATTCGCCCATTACAGGTGGTAAACACAGCGTAAACACACACAAAAATCAAAAGAATGCTTGTTGACGCAGTGATGGAGTGATCATCGTCTCAACTGACAAGCGAAAACATTTGCGACATATATGAAAACTTATGATGTGTGTGAAGGATTTTTTTAAGAATAAACAGTACAAGACTAAGGGTATAAAGGAACAACAGGAGAACAGACGATGCCTCGGGAATTTTCGCTAAATAATGTGAGAAATATCGGCATCATGGCTCATATCGATGCCGGAAAGACGACGACGACAGAGCGCATTCTTTACTACACCGGACGCATTCACCGCATGGGAGAGACGCACGAAGGCGCTGCGACCATGGACTGGATGTCGGTTGAGCAGGATCGCGGCATTACCATCACGTCTGCTGCGACAACCGCTTATTGGAAAGGTTGCCGCATCAACATCATCGACACGCCGGGCCACGTCGACTTCACGGTTGAGGTCGAGCGTTCGCTGCGTATCTTGGACGGCGCCGTCGTTGTGCTCTGTGCCAAGAGCGGTGTTGAGCCTCAGACGGAAACCGTATGGCGTCAAGCTGATACCTACGGTGTGCCGCGCATCGCTTATGTCAACAAAATGGACATCATTGGGGCTGATTATTACAACGTTGTTGAAAAGATGAGGGAGCGACTCGGCACGAATGCGGTGCCGATACAGATCCCGATCGGCAAAGAAGATTCGTTCATTGGCATCATCGATCTTTTGACGATGAAAGCGGAGATTTACGAGGGCGATGATCTCGGCAACACAATCATAGAGGTGGACATTAGTCCTGATCAGTTGGAAGAGGCCAAGCACTGGCGTGCTCTCATGGTGGAAGCGATTTCCGAAACGGACGATACCCTCACCGAAAAATACCTTTCGGATGAGGAAATCACCGTAGAAGAACTCAAAGCTGCTCTCCGGCAGGCTACCATCGATACTAAAATAACGCCGGTGACGTGCGGTTCTTCTTACAGGAACAAGGGTGTTCAAATGTTGATGGACGCGATGATCAATTATCTTCCGTCGCCCGTCGATATTCCTTCGGTCGTCGGTATTGATCCGAAGACAGAAAGTCAAATCGAACGCCCGGCGGATGACGACGCGCCTTTTTCTGCGCTGGTTTTTAAGATCATGTCCGACCCCTATGTCGGGCAGTTGAGCTTTTTCCGCGTTTACAGCGGAACGCTGAAGGCTGGCACTTATGTGTGGAATGCCTCGAAAGGCGAGCGCGAGCGCATTGGTCGCATCCTCTTGATGCATGCCAATCACCGCACGGATCTGGACGCCGTATACGCAGGTGATATTGCAGCGGCAGTCGGTCTTCGATCGACAACGACAGGCGACACGCTCTGTGACGCTGACTCTCCGGTCCTGCTCGAGAGCATGGAGTTCCCCGAACCCGTCATAGCCGTAGCGATCGAACCGAAATCTAAGGCGAGCCAAGAAAAACTGGATGTCGCCTTGATGAAGCTTGCGGAGGAAGATCCGACGTTCAGGACGAGGGTAGATAAAGAGACCGGACAGATGATCGTGTCCGGCATGGGTGAATTGCATCTGGAAGTCATCGTTGAACGCCTGCTCCGCGAATTTAAGGTGGAAGCCAACGTCGGCCATCCACAGGTCGCTTATCGTGAAACGATTACAAAAAAAGCGCGCGGTGAAGGTCGCTTTGTGCGACAGACCGGCGGCCACGGACAGTACGGTCACGTGGTCGTTGAGATTGAACCTCGCGAATCGGGAGATGGCATACTCATCGAAGATAAAACGGTGGGCGGCGTGATTCCTAAAGAGTACATTCGTCCTGCGGAGAACGGCATTCGCGACGCGCTGAACACTGGTGTCGTCGCAGGCTTCCCTGTAGTCGATGTCTACGTCGCGATTGTGGACGGCTCATTCCATGAAGTTGACTCATCGGAAATATCTTTCCAGATTGCCGGCTCTATGGCTATTCGGGATGCGCTTGAAAAAGCGTCTCCGGTTCTCTTGGAGCCCATCATGAAGGTCGATATCATTACACCAGGTGACTATCTCGGTGACGTACTTGCTGACATCAGTGCCCGTCGCGGACAGATTCAAGGCATGGACGTTGCCAGCAATGCGCAGATTATTCACGCTTATGTCTCGCTCTCGGAAATGTTCGGGTACGCGACATCGCTCCGATCGAAAACGCAGGGTCGTGGCGTCTTTACGATGCAGACCAGCCATTTCGATCCCGTTCCTGAAAGCGTTCGGGACAAAATCGCAGGAATGTGATCTCAAAGACCGGGAAACACCTGAAAATAGGACGTTCCCATGAAGATACATTGCCAAGATAACGTTTTTATGAGAAAATTAGAACGCTCATTTAACAAAAATAATTATTAGGATCCATAAAGGTGATCTTACAACAGGAGGAAAGTTAATGGCTAAGCAGAAATTTGAAAGAACAAAACCCCACATTAACGTTGGCACGATCGGCCACGTCGACCACGGTAAAACGACGTTGACGGCGGCCATTACGAAGGTTCTGGCTAGCGAAGGTATGGCTAAATTTACAGATTACGCCGCGATCGACAAGGCTCCGGAAGAGCGCGCACGCGGCATCACCATCAACGCGTCACACGTGGAGTATGAGACGGCAAATCGTCACTATGCACACGTTGACTGTCCGGGACACGCTGACTACGTCAAAAACATGATTACCGGTGCAGCCCAGATGGACGGTGCGATTCTGGTCGTTTCCGCCGCGGACGGTCCGATGCCGCAGACTTACGAGCACATCCTGCTCGCTCGTCAGGTTGGCGTTCCTGCAATCGTTGTTTTCATGAATAAATGTGACCAAGTGGATGACGAAGAACTTCTGGACCTCGTGGACATGGAACTTCGCGAGATTTTGGACCAATACGGATTCCCAGGCGATGATACTCCGATCATTCGTGGCTCCGCGCTGGAGGCGCTTGAGTGCGAAGATACAGACTTGTCGAACCCCGTCTATCAACCAATTCTTGAGCTCATGGAAGCGGTAGATGAGTTTATTCCCGAACCTGCTCGCCCGACAGATCAACCCTTTTCCTGCCCGATCGAAGACGTCATGTCGATCACCGGTCGCGGCACTGTCGTTACGGGACGTGTTGATCGTGGAAAAATCAACCTGAATACGCAGGTCGAGGTCGTCGGTCTTAGTGAAAAACCGCTGAAGACTGTTGTAACGGGTATCGAAATGTTCCGCAAGACGCTCGACGAAGCGCGTGCGGGCGACAACGTCGGCCTACTGCTCCGCGGTGTGTCGCGTGATGAAGTTCGCCGTGGTCAAGTCGTTGCTGCGCCCGGGTCCATTCATCCGCACACAAAGTTTGTCGGCCAGGTCTACGTTCTAACGAAAGAGGAAGGCGGCCGTCATAAGCCGTTCTTCTCCGGCTATCGTCCGCAGTTCTATTTCCGTACAACCGACGTCACCGGTTCGCTCGAACTGCCTGCGGATCGCGAAATGTGCATGCCCGGCGACCACGTCTCAATTACCGTTGAGCTGATCGACCCCATTGCCATCGAAAAGGGCCTCAAGTTCGCGATTCGTGAAGGCGGAAGAACGGTCGGTTCCGGCACCGTCACAGAAATTATCGAATAAGGTACGCAGATCTCTTCTTGTGATCTAGTTGCGAGAAGAGGATGAGCAAAAGGCAGTTTCCCTACCTGTACGGTATCAGCCGACAGGCATGAGGTTGCTACCTTGTAAATGAAAAACAACAAAAAAGAGCGGTAGTCGAAATCGAATTCGGTTACCGCTCTTTTAACGTTCCTGTCGACTATTGATTCCGACGGAGGTTTTCGAAAGATTCATGCCTGTCGCTGTCGTCATTACTGTTTCCATTCAGTTCAGGAGTCCTCAGTTGTAAACCTAATGAATTTCATCAATGTAGGTGGGCTTTGTGAGGAGCAAAGTTACCATTAGATTGTCCTGATTGTGATATTCTCAAAATTAATAAGGAGTGTGTTTTATGTTTTATCTCGGATGTCATTTATCAGCTACGAACGGCTATCTTGCTATGGGCAAAGAAGCGATCTCGATCGGAGCGAATACGTTCCAGTTTTTTACCCGCAATCCGCGGGGCGGATCGGTGAAAGCGCTTGATCTAGACGATATGGCCTCTTATAACGCGTTTGCCGATGAGCATGGTATTGGTACGATTGTCGCTCACGCGCCCTACACGCTTAACCTCTGTTCTGACAAACCGCGTGTCCGAGAATTCGGACGCGAAATGATTCGTGAAGACCTCGATCGACTTCAGAACATAGATCGCGTCGTCTACAATTTCCATCCGGGAAGCCATGTCGGGCAAGGAGAAGACAGGGGGATTGAGATGATCATTGAAGCGCTTAACGATGTCCTGACAGATGATATTAAGACACCTGTCCTGCTCGAAACGATGGCCGGAAAAGGCAGTGAAATCGGTTATAAATTCGAGCATCTCAGACGCATTATCGACGGTGTACATTTGAAGTCTAAGATGGGCGTCTGTATGGACAGCTGCCATATCAGCGACGCGGGTTACGATGTGATCGGCGATTTTGATGGCGTGCTGGATGAATTTGATCGCGTCGTAGGACTTGATCGACTTTATGCTTTTCATTTGAATGACAGTAAAAATGATCCTGCAAGCCGCAAGGATCGCCATGAAAAAATCGGCGAAGGCACTCTCGGCCTTGATACTATCGTCAATATTATTAACAATCCGCGGATTGCGCATCTTCCCTTTGCGCTTGAAACGCCGAACGACCTTGAGGGTTATGCAAGTGAGATTGAGCTTTTGCGCGCTCACAGGGAAGATAACAAGTGACGCATTTCCTAGCTTTTCGTATGCCTGCAAGAGTCTATAGCAAATGATGCGTCTCCTAACATAGACATTAGCGTGCCTGCAGGGAGACAGATAACAAGTGAGACATATCCTAGCGTAAGCCTTCGTATGCCCGCAGGGAGATCGATAACAACTGACTCGCAGGTTTTTGTGTGTCTGAGGGAAGGTCTGGCGGATTGTGAATTGTGACGTTGAGGTATGTGCATTAAACAACTGGGCACATCTCTCGAATCAAAAATGATCGACTTCCATTGTTGCGGTAAAAAGGCTTGTAGGAAGGTGTTATTTTAGCACTCATACAGTAACAATTAAACCTGCCGAAAACTTCTTTTCTCTTTTTTACATTAAGATTCTAAACGTTGTCTTTTGATCGAACTATCTTGAATGTTTCATCATAAAAAACTTCAAAAGGCCTGATATTAGTGCATTTCAAACAAATATTCTACACTTTACATGAATTTTACAAAACGCATCATGAGGACTTTACATAACATTCGTATGCTTGATATGGATGTCGCAAGGCATCTGAACTATTGAAAATGATGTCAAGTGCCAAAGGACATGATCAAAACGAGAATAGACAGCGTCAGATGGCCAACGACTCATTTAAAGAAAGTTGTTTATAAAAAATAACAAAGAAATGGACGGACCGCAGCAGATTATCTCAAAACTTCAAACGTTGTGGTCGGAGAAAGGAATGAAAAGATGAAAAAAAAGTCACTTATTCTTACGGTACTCCTTGTTGTAGCACTTCTTCTCGTAGGCTGTGGGCCTAAAGAGAACGGTGGCGGACAGACAGAGGCACCTAAACCGGTGAAAACTGAAGCACCTAAGCCGGATGAAAGTAAAGCGCCGGAGAAAACCGAACCGGAGAAAACTGAACCGGAAGCAAAGGTCACCGGAACTGTTTCGACAGATGGATCCACTTCGATGGAAAAAGTTATCGGTGCGCTCGGAGAAGCTTTCACAAAGAACAATGAAGGCACCAAATTCGCATACAATCCGACGGGTTCCGGATCCGGTATCGAAGCAGTCAAAAATGGCCGCTGTGACATCGGGCTTGCCAGCAGAGCACTAAAAGAGGAAGAGAAGGCAGATGGTCTCGTTGAGACGACACTCGCCTTGGACGGTATCGCTATGATCGTCAGCCCGGATAATCCTGTTGATGACCTCACCCTCGAACAGATTGCGGACATCTATACCGGCAAAATCACAAATTGGAAAGATGTTGGCGGCAATGACGCCGTTATCGTTGTGATCGGCCGTGAAGCCGGCAGCGGCACGCGCGATGGCTTTGAGTCTGTGACCAAAACGAAAGACGCTTGCACCTATCGCCAGGAACTCACATCCACCGGCGACGTCATCACGACGGTTTCAACAAACCCGGATGCAATCGGCTACGCCTCTCTGGCATCGGTTAAAGATAGCGTTAAGGCGCTTAAGGTGAACGGTGTGACACCGAGTGAAGATACAGTTCGCGACGGCAGCTACAAGCTGCAGCGTCCGTTCGTTCTTGTGACGAAGAAAGATACCCAGCTTTCCGCTGTGGCGCAAAAGTTCTTTGACTTCGCAACGTCGAACGAAGCAAATGACATCATCTCCGCGGCAGGCGTTGTACCTGTAAAATAATTCAACTTCATCGTGAAGAAGATTAAAGCTACAAGGGAGGCAGATTCTTTCTGCCTCCTGCATATTTTAGGGTCGGTTAGGGTCTGAATCAAAATTAAATGCATCACAGATCAACACGTTTTTAGAAACGGGACGAGATCTAAAGCTTAACGAATGACGGTGGTTCCATAGTTATGACACGGAAAAAACAGAATACAATGCAAGAAAACATAAAAAGAAAACGCGTAGAGCGGATCATCCACGGAATCTTTCTGATGCTTGGGTTGATTACCGTCGGATGCGTGCTTCTTATTACCATTTACCTTGTCGTATCCGGTATTCCTGCGATGCGCACGATCGGTCTAAAAGAGTTTCTCCTCGGACGGAAATGGGCATCGACAGCAGCAGAGCCGAAATACGGTATATTGCCCTTCATTCTTACCAGTATCTACGGCACGTCCGGAGCTATTTTACTGGGTGTTCCGGTCGGTTTCTTTGCGGCTGTGTACATCGCGAAAATAGCCAAAGGCAAAATCAAATGGCTGCTTCAATCGGCCGTCGGTATGCTTGCAGGCGTTCCTTCAGTCGTCTACGGCCTCGTTGGCATGATGGTACTCGTACCTTGGATTCGCAAACTATTCAAGGTGCCGGATGGCTCTGGCCTTCTTGCCTCCATCATCGTGCTGGCGGTCATGATTCTTCCTTCGATCATTAAGGTTTCCGTAACGGCTTTGGAAGCGGTGCCTCCGGAGTATGAAGAAGCCTCCTTGGCACTGGGCGCAACACCGATCGAAACGTATTTCCGTGTGTCCGTGCCATCTGCGAGAAGCGGAATTGCTGCTGCAGTTGTCCTAGGTGTCGGCCGTGCTATAGGCGAAGCGATGGCCGTCATGATGGTGGCGGGCAATGCACCGAATATGCCGTCTCTTTTCGAGAGCGTGCGCTTCTTGACGACGGCTGTGGCTAGCGAAATGTCGTATTCGTCGGGACTGCAGAGGCAGGCACTCTTTTCCATCGCATTGGTGTTGTATTTCTTTATCATGCTTATCAATGCGGCGCTCAACTTTTTCCTGAAGCGCGGCAATGTAAAGAAGTTATGAAAAGATGAAACACGAATCGCGACACCGGACTATGATCGACACTTATAAGAAACGAAAGCAACGCCTGATATACAACATGGTGAAAACAATATGAAAACAAATCAATTACCACTAAGACGACGAGGCTACATCGCCACGATGAAAACGATCATGTGGATTTCCGCCTTCATAACGTGCGGGCTGATCATCGGTATCATCGTTTACGTGTTCGCGAAGGGAATACCTTTCATTTCGTGGGATCTGCTCTCAACGTCGCCGACGTATATCCCGCCTCATATCGGTATCTTGCCTGATATCATGAATACGATTTACATCGTAATCGCATCGCTAGTCGTGATGGTGCCGCTTGGCGCGGGTGCAGCTATATATCTTGAAGAGTATGCGACCAATCAGAAAGTCGTTGCTGTGATCGAATACGCGGCAGAAACGCTCTCAGGCATTCCGTCGATTATTTATGGTCTTGTCGGAATGCTGTTTTTCTGTGAGTTTGCCGGATTAAGAACCTCGATTCTAGCCGGCGCGCTGACGCTTGTGATCATGAACCTCCCTTCCATCATGCGTACGACGCAGGAAAGTCTGAAGACCGTGCCTCAAAGCTACCGGGAAGGTGCCTTTGCGCTCGGCGCAGGAAAATGGCGTGTGATCCGGACTGTCGTACTTCCGGGGTGTGTCGATGGCATCATTACCGGTTGTGTACTCGCAACCGGTCGAATTCTTGGCGAGTCAGCCGCACTTCTATTTACTGCAGGCTTCGCACACACGCTGAACTCCTTTTTCGAGGGACTGATGAGTCCTGGTGCAACGCTAACAGTAGCGCTTTACGTGTATGCTAAGGAACAAGGAGAGTTTGGCGCGGCATTTGCTATCGCCGCGATCCTGATGATCTTGACTCTGGGAATTAACTCTTTAGCGATGTGGCTTGAGCGCCATTTCAGGAAAATGCGTGAGCAAGGATATCCACAGGAGAAAACAAAGGAATAAAACGAATGAATGCAGAAGATAAACAAAAAAGCGATACAATTATTTCAACGAAAGATCTCAACGTTTGGTACGATGACTTTCAGGCGCTGATAGATGTCACCATGGATATCCCGGAGAAAAGCATTACGGCGCTGATTGGACCGTCCGGGTGTGGGAAATCCACTTTTCTCCGTACGTTAAATCGGATGAATGACCTGATCGAAAGTGCTAAGACAACTGGCTCCGTTCTTTATCGCGATCAGGACATCTTTCACTCGTCGATGGAGGTCAGCGAGTTGCGTCGTCACATAGGAATGGTGTTTCAAAAACCGAATCCTTTCCCCATGAGTGTCTATGACAATGTTGCGTATGGTCCGCGCACGCACGGCACGAAAAGCCGAGCAAAATTGGACGATATCGTAGAGCGATCACTTCGCGGTGCGGCCATCTGGGACGAGGTGCGTGACAAGTTGAGGCAGAACGCACTCGGCCTTTCAGGCGGTCAACAACAGCGACTTTGTATCGCGCGCGCCCTTGCTGTTCAACCGGACGTTTTGTTGATGGATGAACCGACAAGCGCGCTTGATCCGATCTCGACTACAAAAATTGAAGAACTTATCTTACAATTAAAAGAGAATTATACGATTATAATAGTTACACATAACATGCAACAAGCGTTGCGCATATCCGACGGTACCGCTTTCTTCTTACTCGGCGATCTAGTCGAGTACGGATCGACTGATATCATCTTCTCGACACCTTCGGACAAACGCACAGAAGACTATATCACTGGGAGGTTTGGATAATATGAGAAGCCGTTTTATAAGACAGCTGTCTCGGCTCAATAAAGAGCTGATTGAAATGGGCGCACTTTGTGAACTGGCGATCAAGACGGTCTCTGAAGCGCTGGCGAACCGTGACTATGCGTTGGCGGAGACGTTGACAGCGATTGATGAAGAAATTGATCAAAAAGAGCGCGACATCGAGTCGCTGAGTCTGAAACTTTTACTTCGTCAACAGCCGGTCGCTGGCGACCTTCGACAGATTTCTGCTGCGCTCAAAATGATTACTGACCTAGAGCGCATTGGTGACCAAGCGGAAGATATCGCAGAAATCATCGTCCATCTCGCAGATAAAGACGATGATCTCGAAGCTGAATTATCGGGCATGGCCAATGCCACGATGAAGATGGTAACGGACAGCGTCGATGCCTACGTCAAACGTGACACGGAGCTTGCGCGCGCTGTCATGGCAGCCGATGATGTTGTGGACAACTACTTTTCGAGCATCAAAAAAGATCTGATCAATGCCATTGCCGCAGATCCGGATGCCGGCGAATACGCTCTCGACCTTTTGATGATCGCGAAATACTACGAGCGAATCGGTGATCACGCCGTAAACGTCGCCGAGTGGGTCGTCTTCTCCATTACAGGCATACACCGCTCAACAGAATATGAGGAGAGAATGTCGGAATGATCTGGTGTGTGGAGGACGATGCCAGTACCCGTGACATTGAAGTCTATGCTCTTCAGATGGCGGGATTTGAAGCACAGGGTTTTGAGGATGGTGCTTCGTTTTGGAAAGCGTTAAAGGAACGTCAGCCACAGCTTGTCGTGCTCGACGTTATGCTTCCTGAGATCGATGGTATTGAACTCCTTCGCCGCATGAAAGGACATGCGCAGTACGCGGATATTCCGATCGTCATGGCCACTGCCAAAGGCGCCGAATACGATAAAATACAGGGTTTGGATCTTGGCGCTGATTATTATCTTGTCAAGCCGTTTGGTGTTATGGAGCTTGTTTCATGCGTGAAAGCGGTACTTCGCCGCTATAAGCCGAAAGCAGATAAGACGAGAACGCTAAAAGCCGGCGGTGTCGTTCTCAGTCCGGAAAAACACACCGTGACGGTCGATGGTGAACGTGTCAAGCTTACCAATAAAGAATTTGAACTGCTTCGTCTGTTTTTGTCTCAACCCGGCATTACGTTCACTCGAGATCAGCTGATGGAGCAGGTCTGGGAGACAAGTTATCGTGGCGAAACGCGTACGGTTGACATGCACATCCAAACTTTGCGTCAGAAACTCGGTCCTTATCGAAAGCTGATTGAGACTGTACGAGGCGTAGGGTACCGGCTGGAGGCCAAACCATGAAAAAGAAAATCTTCGGCAGCATGATATTGATTGCGGCTGCCGTCTTGATAGCAAGCTTTGCCATCATTACCGGTTTTCTTTACACTTATTTTAGTGGTGTGCAAAAACAGCACATCAAAGATGAGCTCAACCTCGCCTCCGGCGCTGTCGAACTTAACGGCATTGAATATCTCCAAAAAGTAGAATCCCATCGTTATCGACTGACATGGATCGACGCGGATGGTCACGTTCTTTATGACAGCGTTGCCGATGTAGAAGATCTTGAAAATCACGCAGATCGAGAAGAATTCCGAGAAGCCATGCATTATGGCGTGGGAGAGAGCTCGCGCCGTTCAGCAACACTGCTTGAAAAGCAGATGTATGTTGCTCGCCGTCTGAAGGATGGTACTGTCCTGCGTGTTTCCGCAAGTGTCATGACGGCTGAGCATTTGGTGCTGGGCATGCTTCAGCCTTTTCTTACTGTGCTTGCCGTTTCGCTGTTGCTGTCTTTAGTGTTGGCCAACTATCTTTCGAAACGCATCATCGAACCGCTTAATAAACTCGACCTCGATAACCCGCTTGAAAATGAGGGCTACGATGAAATCGCGCCTCTTCTGGGTAGACTGAATCAACAACGCCTTAAAATTGACGCGCAAATGCGCAATCTTCGTCGTCATTCTGATGAATTCCGTCAAATTACGGCAAGCATGCGAGAAGGGCTGGTGCTTATGGATACTCGCGGTACCATCCTCAGCATCAATCCTGCGGCGCGGCGCCTTTTCAGAGCCGATGAAAATTGCGTTGGCGAGAATTTCCTGTCGGTAGATCGAGATCCCTCTGTCATTGCCATTGTTCGCGAGGCGATGGCCGAAGGTCACGGTGAAATGCGAACGGAACGCAACGGTCAAATTTATCAGTTTGACGTGAGTCGCATCGATTCAGATGGCGAGCCGATCGGCGCTGTGCTCATCGCTTTTGACATTACTGAGATCGAGCGCTCCGAACGCCATCGCCGCGAGTTTACTGCGAATGTCTCACATGAACTCAAAACACCGCTTCAGGGTATTATCGGCAGTGCGGAACTCATCGAACGCAACATGGTGAGGCCGGAGGATATGCAGCGATTTGTCGGTCATATCCGCAATGAGGCGCAGCGCATGGTCATGCTGGTTGGCGATGTCATTCGTCTCTCCCAACTCGAGGAAGGTGCCGACATGCCGGCAGAGCCCGTCGACCTAATATCGGTGGTTAAGGAAGCCATACGAGACCTTGAGGATATTGCAAAAGAGCGCAAGGTCAGTGTGACTTACTCCGGAGAATCTGTCTTGATTACCGGTGTTCGCCTGCTTCTTTATGAGGCTGTCAGCAATCTCGTCGACAATGCTATCAAATATAATGTTGAAAATGGGAGCGTCCGAATCACAGTGTCCTCCGACGACGATGAAGCAAAAATAGTCGTTCGGGACACCGGTACCGGCATTGCGAGCGAGCATCTAAATCGCATTTTTGAGCGCTTCTACCGCGTTGACCGAAGTCACTCCAAAGCGTCCGGCGGCACGGGACTTGGACTTTCTATCGTAAAACACGCCGTACAATATCATGGCGGCAAGGTTGAGATCGAAAGCGAGCCGGATCAAGGCACTGAGATAACACTATTCTTTACTCTGAAAAACCATCTTGAAATTATCCGCGCCGGAGGCGAAACATCCGTTTCGGAATAGAACATACTTGTAAGTTTATCGAAGCATTTGAGAAAGCCTGATGTGATTTTGGCACATCAGGCTTTTAGCTCGCTGAGAGAAGTGTTGTATAAGTATTCTTTCCGGTGGAAGCTGGAGGTCAACTCTCAAGGGAAGCTGTATCGAGTTTGCTTTCCGTTTTCTTGATCGCGGTGTGGAGGTCAACCCGCAAGGCGAGCTGTGCGGACAGCATGCTATATGACGACGGAATACATCGGGATCTTGACGCTATTCTCTGGTAGAGCTAGCCGCTAGATGATGGAGAAGTTAGCTAGGGGTCACTGAACGATTTTCAAAGGTCTGAAATCAGAGCATTACAGGGTCATATTAGGTACAATAGGTGCAAGAGAAAAGGCATAAAAGCGTTGAAACCCTTGCACTTTGAAGTAGGAGA
>JAAZKK010000071.1 GCA_012799825.1 Clostridiaceae bacterium
CATAATGCTGTTGAATCCATGCATAACCCCTTCTTCACCATAGGTAAGGCTGGCCGCGTGGTTACCCAACTCTGATCCTTTGCCTAGAGGCTCGACACCGTAAAGGTCAACTGGGTCATTATAAAAGCCGGAGAAAATGCCGATCGAATTGGAGCCTCCGCCAACACAAGCAACGACCGCATCGGGCAGCTCTCCCGTCATGCCGACGAATTGCTCTCTCGCTTCTACGCCAACGACATGTTGGAAATCACGCACAATCATAGGGAACGGATGCGGACCTACGACAGATCCTATGCAATAGATGGAGTCCTTGAATTCTTTGGAGTATGCCTCAAATGCGGCGTCAACCGCTTCCTTCAAAGTCTGCAATCCTTCCGTCACTTCGATTACTTTCGCACCTAAAATCTTCATTCTCGCCACATTGGGCGCTTGTTTTTTGACATCCACAGCACCCATGTAAATGTCACATTTAAGTCCGAAGTAAGCCGCAGCAGTTGCAAGGGCGACCCCATGCTGACCTGCACCGGTTTCGCCAATAACTTTCTTTTTCCCCATGTATTTGGCAAGCATTACCTCGCCCATACAGTGATTAAGCTTATGTGCGCCCGTGTGGTTTAGGTCCTCACGCTTTACATAGAGCTGAACGCCTGTGCCAATTTTATCGGACAGTCTCTCTAGATGAGATATCGGTGTCGGTCTTCCCTGAAACTCCTTGCGAATGCGACGAAGCTCGCTGATGAATTTTGTAGATTTACAGATTGTATAGTACGCTGCCGTTATTTCATCCATAGCAGCCTGCAAATCAGGTGAAAGATAGGAACCGCCATACTTGCCAAAATAACCGTTTGCATCGGGGTATTTTTTAAAGTAGGTATTAAATTCAATATTTTGTATTTTCAATTTATTATCCTCCAAATAAAAAGCTCGGGTAATTGTTAATCTTTATCTAATTATTGAAAATATTATATTTTTTCAAAACATTAAGGGCGCGGAACGCCGGCATCGTTTAATTAAGCATTAAGGGCGCGGAGCGCCGCCATCGTTTCATCTTCATTTTTATCTTTGCCTTCTCAAACAGATCAACGCTCTTATTAGGCTTATATTCTATGTCAAAAGCACCTCATAAACAAAGTCCCCTGAGACCTCTTTCAAAAAATCCAATCTATGTCGGTACTTGACATGCAGCAAATATGGAAATAAAGTAGTTTGGCAAGTTTGGAGTAGGATAATAGTAACAGGAAGTGAAGCCCTGAACTGGGATAACAATAGAGGAAGGACGTGACGATATGAAGCGTAGTAAGGATGAGAGCTTTTTAGTTGATCTATGGGAATGGATATTCAGAGGGTTGAGCTATATTTCAGTTTTCTATTTAGTCAGAAAAATAACAAAAAACAGAACCTATAGATTTGTTGATTTTTGGGTAATTGGAAACCTCCTATTTTCACTACTTTCTTCGATACTTGTATTCTATCTGCACGAGAATTTAACGTGGGTGATGATAATACTTTCAATTTATGGAGCTCTAAGAGTATTTGAAATGATCGTGTACCAAATAAACGTCGTGTTTTTTGATCCATACAGGAGCAAAAACTATAAGATTAAATCGACACGTCGTATGATCTTAGCTCTTTTTCATAACTATGTTGAAATAATGTTTTGGTTTGCAGTCATCATATACACTGTTGCGACCGTGGCTCATACCCATATTGCGAACACATTGCCTGAATATTTAAGATATATCACATCAACTATGCTATGTGTTGCTACCTTTGATCGATCTGTACTTGAAAACATCGTAGGCGACAACCTATTTATAGCTCAGGTAATATTTCTTGCGATAGTGGCGGGATTAATAATGACAGTCATCTCCATAGCAAGATTTATTGGTTTGTTACCATCTGTCAATGAGATTGACGGTACAACCGACCATCTCCAAAAAACAAAATAGTCATGTTATTTTCTGCAATTACGTATCCAGAAAAGCAAGCAAACTATTGAGGTGAGAGAATATTAGGCACAGGGGATTTACCGGTAATTTTTTTACATTCTCTTGATCGACATCATACAATAAATGCATTAATTTAAAGAAGAAAAGGGCTTGACCTTGAAGTAAGGTATAAAGATATAGTCGGGGCAGGAGGTAGAGATATGATAAAAATCAAAGAGTTTGCCAATCTCTGTCAATGTTCAACTCAAACATTGCGGTATTACGACCGGATTAAGCTTCTGTCACCCGCTTACGTCGATGATGAGAACGGTTATCGGTACTATGAGCGAAATCAACTGTACGATTATATAAAAATTAAAAATCTTCAGTTGGCTGATTTCAGTATTGCCGAAATCAAAAACTTGCTAAAGTCATCGGATGAGGAGATCTACCAAGCTTTCGATGAGAAAATCAATAGCCTAAAGGACAGGCTGGCAAAAACTCTTAAAATCAAAGAAACTTATCGTATCGAAAATAACATGATAAAAAAATTTCTGCAGCTCATCAAGGAAAATTTCAAAGAAGTGTTCCGTCCCGAGTTAGTTAAGCAAGAGTATAATCTCAACGATGCTCAGCTCAACACTTACGTGGAAGAATGGGAAGAGATGTTTACAAACGCGCTTGTGAATGAAGACATGGCCAAAAATTTTGCTGAAAGCGGTCTAACGGAAGAACAAATGGTACAGGTTATGGAGAAATTCAAAACGTCGAATTTTAAGCCTGATAATAAGTTTGATGCCTCTGATTACACCGTTTTACAAGAGTTTCACGGCTGGAAATATTTGCATGAAATAATGGACGATTTATGTGCACTAGTCAAAAATGGAGATGATATCATCTACTATCTCGAAGTAAATCCGGATAAACTTGAATTGACTTTTACACTACCTACCGTACTCCTACAAACAGTATTAAGACAAAATCCTGAAAAATCATTAAAACTTGAATGCCAAATTCAAACGAGTCCGGATCACTCAAACCACGTATACATACTAGATAATCAGAATCCGGCGCAAAACTATGCTTAACCCATAAGAAGGCAAAAGTTGCATAATAACTTTGGATCAACAGCTTTTCATAGTCATAAAAAGACGACAAAATGGACTCCCTCCTGAGTCGTCTTTTTTATGTGGTTGTCTATTATATGCTCTGAAATGATATAAAAATTGGCTCTGACCTGTCTACTTCAACTTAAACTCAAGACTGTTATTCTGGTATAAGAAACCTACTGAAACCTTCGGTACTTACTTTACGGTATATAAAGTGAGAGGGGTAGTCTACCTATGAAAGAAAAATTGACGGACAAGGCCATAGTGCAGCGGTTCTTTGATCGCGACGAAGACGTGCTGACGGATGTAGAAGCCCGCTACGGCTCCTATCTCTTCACGGTGGCGAACAACATTTTGCAAAATACCGAAGACAGCAAAGAATGCGTAAACGACACATACCTCAGCGCTTGGCAGAAGATTCCGCCTCACAGGCCTCCCGTCCTGTTGACCTTCTTGGCAAAGATCACTAGGGGGCATGCTATCGACAGGTGGAGGCAAAACAGGAGTCTGAAACGGGGCGGCGGCCAATACGTTTTACCCCTCGACGAGCTGGCGGACATCGTTGCCGGCAGCGAAGAGATCACTGCTACAGTCGAGGTCAGCGAGTTGGCAGTAAGCATATCCAAGTTCTTAGCTGCTGAGAACAGCCTCGTGCGCCAAGTCTTTGTCTGCCGCTACTTTTACTGTGACAGGATAACTGACATCGCACGCATGTTCGGGCGCAGTGAGGGCGGCATTAAGGCTATACTCCACCGCACCAGAGCCAAGTTGAGAGAAGAACTCATCAAGGAAGGTTGGTTTTATGAAACTTAATGACTTACAAGACGCTTTGGGACAGATAGACGACAGCCTTGTAACAGAGGCCGGCAGAGCCCGCGGGAAAAAGAAGCCCCCGCTTTGGCATAAGATCGGAGCCGTGGCGGCGGCCATAGCTCTCGTCCTGACAAGCATTATGATAATCCAAGGCACAAGGCAAAAAAACATTGCCGGGTCTGATGTTATGGCTCTTGCCACGCCGGAATACCCCACCATACACAAGCGTCCCTCAGACGAATTATTGTACGGCTCAGAAAGCGACCAACAGGCCTACGATAAGGCTTTTTCTCTTTGGTCCGCCGATTTTCAAAAACAGCGGAACCAGCCTCAAGGTTACAAAGACGGCGTCATATCCCTAACCCGGAAAACAAACCGACTGCTCCTGACAAGTGATGGGGAAAACCGTGTTTATTCGCCCCTTAACATTTATCTTGCCCTGAGCCTGCTGGCGGAAACGACCGGCGGTGACACGCGGGAAGAAATCTTACAGGTTCTGAGTGTCGACACGATTGAGATGTTGCGAAAAAAAGCGGGCTCCCTCTGGCAAGCCCATTATATGAATGACGGTTATACAACAAGTCTTCTTGCCAACTCGATCTGGTTCGACAATAAACTCTCCATCAAGAAAGAGACCATGAAGATCCTGCAAGATATCTATAAAGCAGCTGCCTTTCAGGGTGACATGAGTAGTTCTGCCATGACAGAGCAGTTGCAAAAGTGGTTGAACGAGCAGACCGACAACCTACTGGAATCCAGCGTCGAAAATGAAGGCTTCGACGAGGACACACTCATGGCACTGGCTTCTACCATCCTCTTCCGCGCCAGATGGAACGATGAGTTTAATGAGGGTAATACTGGAAAAAGCATCTTCCATTCACCTGCCGGATCGATCGAAACGGACTTCATGTCTGAGTCGAAAGACAACACCTACTACTGGGGCGACAAATTTGCCGCCATATGCAAGGGTCTGACCTATTCCGGAAGTATGTGGTTCTTCCTTCCCGACGAGGGTGTCAATGTAAACGAACTCCTAGACGACCCTCAGGTAGACGCTATCTTACAAAACTGCATGGACTACGATCAGCAGAAATTCCTCATCGTGAACTTCAAAGTGCCTAAGTTTGATGTAATGAGTGAAATACAACTGGGTCAAGCTTTGCAAGACCTAGGCATCACAAAGGCTTTCACCGCTTCAGCGGACTTTTCTCCCACTTCAGAGGACGCCGGCCTCTTTGTTTCAGATGCCTCACACGCAGCTCGGGTCATGATTGACGAGAATGGCGTCACCGGAGCGGCTTACACCCTTATATACGTTGCGGCATGCAAGCCGCCAGATGAAACGGTTGACTTTGTCTTAGACCGGCCTTTTCTCTTTGTGGTCCAAGGCCACGATGGTGTTCCCCTCTTTGTCGGTGTCGTCAACCAGCCCTAGCAGTCAGGCTTATGCGCCGACATTTTTAAGAACTTTTTGCAAACTTAATCTTTACTAATAATTTTCGCAGACCCTCTCCAAGGGAGGGTCTGCGAATGCGTCGCGATGTATGTCAGCTTGTGAAGACTCAAATTAACTTTGAATCAAATGACTTTGTCGGCGGCTCCCTTACCGCACTTTATCGACTTTTCTTCTGATGACTAGAATCACTCCGGCCAAGATGAGGCTCAACAATGCAAACACATTAACGGCAAGATTTTCACCGGTTGACGGCACGTCTATCGTTTCGCTAGCCGATTTATACGTGGCCGTATAACCGTAGCAACGGAATGTTGTATCGTCCAACACCGTATCATTTGATGGCAATGCCGGGCTCCATTTATCAAACACATAGTCACTACTTGCGGGGGTGACCGTTGGTATGGCTAAACCGCTGGCTACAGCCTCACCCCAGGTTGTGCCTATTAAAACATCAAAGCCTATGGTCGTTCCTGTGTCGAATGTAGGATTGTACTGTAACCAACCTTCATTCGTAGGAGAAAAGTATATTCTGACGTAGTTGTTATCAATGGGACTGTCAATATCATCTCCCACGGGAACGACCATTTCTTGTCCTGACGGGTCTGTATCATTCCCCTCCCCTTCGCCATCTCCATTGTTGTCCGGGTTCTCTGGATCCTCCGAATCTCCAGGATCTTCCGCAGGGAATTTATACGTATCGATAAAGCCCATCTTCAAGGAATTGACGGTTATGCCGTCTTCGACCCAATACACAGGTCTCAGCCCATTTACATTAATCTGAGCAATGGCAAATCCTTCATTGTTCTTTGACGGATCGAGTTCTTGCGGAGGATTATAGTACGTTATATCGACGTTTGCGCTTGCATTTAATTTAATTTTTGCAAGGGTATTTTCTCTTCCGTTGTCCGCTTGAGCCCAGAGCTCATCCGTTAAATCGTCATAGTTCAAACCCATGACCAGGCCCATTTTTGTATCGATTTGAGTAACGAGGACGGCATTTTCATCTTCACTTAAGGCAAACACATAAATGAATCCGTCGTCTTCCAGACCGACGAAGAAGAGTCCGCCATTCACAGAAGAGTAATCCGAAGACTTATAAGGCGCCCCTGTATTCGTATCGAATAATTTGCCCTCTAAGACTGAATTGGGTATCCACTCTACCGCCTCGATGCCTTGATTGGATCCTACCTGATAGTACACCACTCCCCTCGCCTGTCTTGCCTGATCGATATGGTCAGTGATATTCCACTCTCTCATGGCGACGAGCTCTTTCGTATTCTCATTGGGGTTCACCTGCAAAATCATATTCAGGTTTGTTCCCTTGGCGGCATTATCTCTTTCAGACGCGATGTAGACCATTCCCTCTTTGTCGAGGGTGATACCTTCGGCATCCGGGCCGGGCGCGCTAACGCCTTTATCTTTTTTAAATTTGACGATTTTGCCGTTTTCAAAACCTTCTGCAAAGTCGGGAATTCCCGCTTCATTCAAGGTTAACTTCCAGATGGTTCCGGTTCCGTTGTCAACAAGCCATAGAGCTCCATCGTGATAATCAAGACCGGAAGAATCTTCCTTAAACATCTGCGTTTTGTCTATAAACGTAATGCCTTCGGGACCCGGCCACTTTACGGTATCCAGTTCAATGACTTCCGGAGGCGGGGCTTCAGCATCTTTATTTTCACTGCCCTTTGTCAAAGGAACATCCTTAAAGGCACCCTCACCATTCGGTATTCTGGATAAACCGAATTTGGCATGACTTGTCCACGTGTGTTCATCGATTAAATGATCGCCCGGATCATACAGCTCAACTTTGTCAGAACTTCCCAGACCGAAGTCGAAGTGTTTTACTTCATCTTGCAGGTCACCTTCAAAAACAAAGTATCCTTTCGCGGGCAAGATCGTTTTTTGCGGCAGTTTTACGGAAAAATGATCCGGCGAATCGTCCTTGATATACCAGCCTGCAATATCAATATCGTTGTCGGAAGTATTGTAAATTTCAACCCAGTCATTATCAGAACCATTGGATTCAATTTCATTAATAACGATGGCTTCACTTATAACCTTGTTGAGTTCACCCTTGGAATTAGGATAATCCCTAAACTCACCCGTGCCATCCGGCACCCTGGACCATGTCCCTTTCGGATGGTCTGTCCAAGAGTATTCATCTGCTATGTGTCCATCGGGATTTCTCAAGGTCACCAAGTC
>JAAZKK010000050.1 GCA_012799825.1 Clostridiaceae bacterium
ATGACGTGTTCCAGAGGGAACTCAACATTTTCGGGCTCGATCACGCCTCGGAGGTTGGGAACCTTCCAATAGTCGAGGGCTTTTTTGCCGCAGATATATTTTCGAAGATAAGTAGCCATGTGACAAGCTTAATGGAGTATGTGATGTTGTTTGTCGACTTCTTTCCGACAAGAGCTCCCTTTAACTGTCAATAGCTGTCAAAAAGGCGTGGAAATACCGGAAGGAGAGGCGGGTGATAACGTGGCAAGGCAGAAGATGACTGAGGAAGGCGGAGGATAACGAGGCAGGGCGGGAGGAGAGGCGGCGGGGCAAGGCAGAGAATGACGGGCTAATGTGGCGGAATGACGGAGGAAGGTTGAGGAATGACGGAGTAAAGCGGCTGATTTCCAGTTGTTTAAAATTAATTGAAAAATTGACCTCGGTGGTTAAGTGTAAAGGCAATTCTAAGGAGTAGACAGACAAAAAGGCAATAGCAACTGGAACACTCAATCTGTCTTTAACAGACAGATTAGAGGTTGCATGGCAATCAATTGAGACAACGAGCACAGTCTGCTAATCGCTCGATGAGAATGGAAGCTATACGGATAATGATGGAGATGACTGGTACCGCTTGTTATTCAGAAACGGAAGAGGATTTCCTGCTGTGTAGCAACAAAAGAGATAACAATAAATACCTATTTGTCATTTGTTGTGAGAACTGTAAGAGATTGTGCACTACGAAGTCACTTAGGTTAAGTGAAAATAATATGATTACAACGCAATAAACGGGACACCTTTCGGATATCCGATCTATCAAAGACGGTGTCCCGTTATGACTTTTTGTATTGCTTATCGACCAAAACGTTAATCAGAAAAGACAAATCTTCCTTATTGCCTCGGATCATATGCTGTGAGTAGGTATATAGATGTTCTAGCGATGCAAGTATATCTTCCCTAGTGCCTAAGATCATGTGTTGTGCGCATATGTCCGGAAGCTCAAGAGATTTGAGTTTCCCTTTTCTTGGAACCCAGATCGTGTGACCTTTGCAGTTTCTCTCATTGACTAGAAAATGAGGACTTCATATCCTTTATTTACATAGTTTGAGACTCCGGCGTGATTATACATGTCTGAGAGGAATTTAAGTCCTGCCTTCTCATTGTCCTCATACACGCCGAGTGTCTTTGAACACCCAAGGCAGACGCCCTGAATTGTTCCGTCCTCTTTGAGCGAAAGATACAACCTGTTCTGTTCTTCTTCCAACTCCTTTGGAAGTACACATGACATGCCTTCTAGGACAATTTTTACTTCGTGTCCTGATTCCTTCAGCTGTTTGGCATTCATAAGCGCGTGCAAAAAGCACATTTTTTTACCATCCATTGTGTAAATCAAAATTTTTTTCATGGTGGTGAACCTCCTGTTTTCTCTGAAAAAACGTATTGCATTCATTTCATAATTAAAGAAATTCTAGCATAGAGTATCTAAGCTCATCGATTGCATTCGTAGCTAAAAATATAAACAAGGCTGTGAATATCAACATAACACCTCTGATTTTTTGAGTGTTGTCATAATCGACGTATTTGGAAGCACGTAAATATCTGGGAGACAGCAATTGGGAGCCGAAAACATGCTATTGAGAGAATACAAACAAGAGCCTGAAACCGAGAGCCCGCAACTATGAGGCAGTAAATGGGGGCCTACAAATAAGAGTTTGGAACTGAGAACCCGCAACTAAGAGACCGCAATGGGGAGCCTGCAACTAAGACCCTACAATCGGGAGTTCGCATCCATCGCAGGGAACACGACAACGGTCAGTGCAACTAAGACCCTGCAACCAGGAGTTTGCAACTAGAAGTCTGGAACTAGCAGAAAACCCATTGTCAGCATAATATATCTTGTTCGAACGTCGTCTTCTAACTACGTGCTCTAACACCGCCCTCTAACTCTCTCCTCTCACATCATGCTTTGACATCGTGCTCTGTAAAATAATTTGAGATTATTGCTTCTTCAATACACTGTAATAAGGGATGACGGAAGGATGAGTCATCATTCATGAAATTTGGCGCCCATAACATTTTAATATAGAATAAAAGAAAGACTAAGCGTTGGTTGTTGTAATATTGTAGGCTATTAGTTAAAATTCCCTCTATTTTAACCACGCCAATCAAGCAACTGATTTTTCTTATAATTAATTCCGCTTGTACATTATATTTCGTCAAGATCATGGCGCAACTGATTTTGAGGGAAAAAGCGCGGACAGTTTTTTAAGTTTCTTAAATCTCTTGGCCGACAGGGTAACAACCATGGTCAATTTTTCGATTTAATTTGATTTTAAATCTGCTAAAAAACAAGATAAGCAACGATTTCCTTCTTTATTTGAAAAACTGACCGGAAAGAGGTTAGACGCTGATCACTTTTTCTACATTAATTGATTTTTTGGACGATGAGAGATAGAGCGCTGGCAGATCTTATTAAAAATCGAATTTTTGGCCGGCAGGGGAATTTTGACCCAAAGATCCTTCTAAATTGGAGTTCTTTCGTGTTGTTGACTGATTTTATTTCTTTTAGCAAATTCAGCTCACGAATGAGTGTTAATTGGGACGCTGAAATTGCACCTTCACTTCTTGGCATCACGGAAGCTTGCATGCTGAGCTGATTATACAAGATTAGGACTGATAGTGAGAAATGTTTACAGGATGGGAACAGTGACTCTAATTAAACTTAGTCTAATTGGCGCACGGCAGAGAGTTGTAGTGAATATCACACGCTTCACAATTCTAGCTTATCATTTCATCGCTGATGCAGGCGTTCTTTGTTGGTGCAAGCTCTCTTTACTAATGCAGCTACTCTTGGTTGATGCAGGCACTCATTGTTTGGGCTGGTTCTCTTTGTTGGGACAGACGCTCTTTGTTGGTTCAATCATTTTTTGCTAATGTAGGCACTCATCGCTGATGCATGCGCTCTTTGCTGGAGCAGGCGCTCTCTGTCGGTGCCGTCAGAAAAATGTCATCTGCATCAAAAAATGACTCAAGGATTTTAGCCTTGTTGGCGCAGGTACCAATTGGGTGCATTGGGATCGTGACCATGTTTCTTGAGGTTTTTCAAAACCATTGATGTCAGGAACTTTGAAAAAATACGAGTTACGAATCTACCGGGCGGGGTTTGAGCCTGTTCATAAAGACTGTCAAGTGAAGAGCTCCCTTCTGCGATATGTCTTATAAACTGATTGAAAGCTGGCACGACCTTCTTTCTGCTCATGTGGTTCTCTAAGGGTTTGCCGTCCAGCATGGCGCCGCCACCCAACACAAAGCCGCCCTGCCATGAAAGATGGTTTTGCTCAGCGAATAATTGGAGAGTAGTTAGCCCGTGTCGGTGCGTATGGATGTAAGGCATGCCGCCGTTGATGATGCCGTACAGTTTCTGTCCCGAGAATCCGCCACTCCGGGATGCTGTCTCCAGCAACTCAATCAGTCTAGCCGGGTAGGTATTGATGTAACACGGGCCGGATATCACGATGGTTTCTGCCTGTTTCATGGTCATTGCAAATTCTTCGAGGCTGTCCTTTTGGGGCAAAAAAACGACATCTCCACCTGTGAGATTGCGTACGCGCTCCAACAACATGGCGCTCGTCCCTTTGCGTCTGGGGCTGGCACAAAGGAGCATGATATTGTACTTATTCATGGGCTATCTCCTTCGCGATTTTGCAAGACATGATTTCATCAAACCTACACGTCCTCTAAAATTTCCGATTTTTTGTCAATCTCGTATGCGCACTGTCCTTCACTTTCACAATCTCGTTAATCTTGCATGCGCGCTACTATTTTCGACTTTTTGCCAATTTTGCATGTACTCTGCTTTTTTCGAAATTTTGTCAAATTAATATGTAGACTATCTCTTTTGCTTTTTCGTCACTAGCTTTCACGGATTTACACGTGGGCTATCTCTTTTGCGATCGCTTCAATCGATACATTATCTGTGCGGCTATCGAGAATAAATGCACTTCCTTCAACGTTCATGATAATCCGGTTTTCTTTATGAAGGGCGAAAAAGGCTGACCGTTCCGCTTCGCTCAGCTTGTCGCCGACGCCGACCATATAGTAGTTCATCGTCTGCCCGCTCATGCCTTTGACGAGCTCCCCATTGTTCATATAATAGCGGGGATCGCCCAACGCGCACATACGGTCCATCACCTTCTTAATATGGTGGCTGACACCGCCAAAGATCACGGGAGAAATCAGCACAAGCGCTCGACAGGCAGCGATTTTTGGCAGAACCTTTTGCATATCATCTTGGATTACACAACGGCCATACGTTTTCCCGCTGCAACTGCTACAGGCGGTACAAGGCCTGATATCTAGTTTGTTGACAGTAAAACGAACGACATGCGTTCCCGTATGGAGCACCGCTTCCCTCAGCGTTCTGCTCCAATTCCCTACGCGATTATCTGAAATAATCACTGCCGTCATGCGCTGTCCTCCTGATTAGAGAGTAATTTTGCAAAAAAGGGGTGTCAAGGCTTTTTGTCATCGCAAGGTAGCGCTGTGTGTAAAATCTTGGCAAATAATCCAAAAAATTAGTCTAAATGTCCGATAAATTCTATGTTTTCTCATTTTGTGTCGTGTTATTTTCAGTCCTTTTTTCCTATTATGAGTTCATCGGGAGGTTAGACCATGGACACAAAAAAGATTGGCACATTCCTAAAAGAATTAAGAAACGAAAATAATTTGACGCAAGAGCAATTGGCAGAGCGCATGTATGTTTCTGGCAGAACTGTTTCTCGTTGGGAAACTGGAGCGACTTTGCCGAACATTGCGATTCTTATCGACCTTTCTGAGTTTTACAACGTTGATATAAGAGAAATCCTCGATGGCGAGAAAAAGGAACAATTTGGTAGAAAGGGTCAAATCACGGAGGAGCAGTTTTTTGAAAGAAGGAGTCAGTTTGATCGAGATGCGGAAATTGTGGAGACGCGACAAATCATGGAAAGGGAGCAAGTTGAGAGAGAGGAACAGTTTGATCAAGATGGGCATGTCGTAGCAGATGGACAGATAGATGAAGAGGGGCAAATCGCAGAAAAAGACCGGTTTGTTCGTGATGGGCAAGTAAAGAAAGGACAGATCACAGAGAAAGGCAAGTATGTCCGAGATGAACAGATTATGGAGAAGGAGCAGTTCATGGAAAAAGAAAAGGAGAATACGATTTTGAAAGTGGCTGAATACAATCAGGAAGAAAAAAAGCGGATAATAAAGAAAGGACAGATCGGATTTATTATCTGTTTCATCTTTTCTCTTATCAAATTCACTATCGAGATCCTTGACCTTAAGAATGATGAATTTTGGTACAAGCTGGCTGATTTTGTTCGCGGCTTCATTGATGGTTTTATTTTCGTAATGATCATTGTCGGCATCCTTTACACGACAAATCTTTTGAATAAAATTAAGAAAACAAAACAGCGCATCCTCAGAGGTCACAAAGGTTGAATTTTGCTAACGAATTGAGATGAAACTTGTAATCATTCTTTTAATCTTCTTTTATGAAGTGGTTCCGCGTTTTAGTGCTTACGAAGTCGGTTTAAAGGGCGGTTCCACTTCCTAATGTTTCAGTTTTCGGTTTAAGAGGAGTTTCATTACTTGGCCCTTCCGAGTTACGTTTCTTTGTCTGACAAACTTTTGAATCGCAGGCTGTAATTCTTAGATGCGAGAAATGCTCATCCGACTACAATATCTTTAATACAGCAGCAACTCGTTATACAGATATGAAAGACTAATGCATAGACGTACTACTGTGTTACATGCGCTACTCGTTGCTCAGTCGTAAAAGCATTGCGGCCAATCAGTTAAGCTTGATTGGCCACAGATACGTTATGCGCTATATGTTGTTAATCGTCATATATGCTCGTGAACTCGAAGCTACGGGGCATTTTCCCGAAATGTTCCGAACATTGCATGATCGTGCTCGTGGATCTTGAGTTTACGGAACAAATACCCACGCGATTTCTGCGATTTTCGACCCAGATACGGTAACCTCTACGAAGGTCAAACCGAGGTTATTATGCTCTATCGCAGGTATCATCGTGTTTAAAAATGTCTTGTAATCTACTTTGATGGGGTCAACCGACAATATTTCATCAGGTAAATAAAACTGCGTGTTTTTCGTCGTGACAAACCATTTTGTTGGACCAACAGTGCGAATGTATCCGTATTCTTGTGTATCTTCTTCTGCTTCTTCCTGTGAGCAGCCGATATCGATCATATATGCTACGACCGCATCCATTCCAGTGAGCCATTCTACTTGGTCAAATGCGAATTCCGTCTCATATGGTTCTGTTCCTGCAGACCAGTCGGTCATATAAGCATAAAAAGTCTCGATTTTAGGAGGCTTCGTTGTTGTCGTGGTAGTTGTCGTCGTTGTGGTTGTCGTGGTTGTGGTTGTTGTCGTGGTTGTCGTATCGTCTACGCTCGTCGGAGGTATGGACGTTGCCGGAATCTCAGAGGGTTCTGTGGGCAGATCAGTGGCTTCTGTCGTCAGAGAGCTTGACTCCGGTGTGGTTTTTGAACTGGAGCCAAAGTTAAATAATTTCAGTAAATCGACGCACCCGCTTGATAAAGTTAAAGCACAGAGTAGCAAAAAAACTAACACTAATGCGATGATGTGTTTTTTCATAATTTATCCTCCTCTTCGTGATAGCGCCACAAGGCAGAAATCCATTCGCTTCATTGATTCGTGTCGTCTAAGGTCAGTACGATTGGTTGTATGTCGTCAAACACCATATTTCAAGCCGCTTTCCCATGCCGTTTACGATCTGCTCGTCTGCCCGCACATGAGTACATGAGATCGGCTTTCTTACAACTTTTTCCAATTTCCAAATTAAATAGTTTTTTTTCTCAACAAAATGAAGAGAGTACAAAGAAGATCGCACTTCCCTTTTCACTTTTCAACTTCAATTTGTTCTTACTTCTATTTTAGGAGCCGTTGAATGCGCTGAACAGCTACCAATTATGGTAGGTTTGTGCAAAGAAGACATGCCTAATCTGTGGTAAGGTCATTTTTTACGAATGATTTACAGAAGATGTATTCCAGCATTAGTGAAGGCCGGCATGAGACCGACCTTCGACATAAATAAAAATATCACAATCGGTCAGAGCGAATCTTGCGGAAAGATCGCTGACCATTTTATCCTCGCGTCTCCCGTGCTGATACGTTGGCTAGCCTCAATTAGACTACGTCGGCAGATCTCAGACAAAAGTCTCAGTACATCCCTCTGAGCAGATCGCGCTTAATCGCGTTGGTCGACTTTGACTAGAGCGAGCATGAAAGGTCACTGACCCTTTCATCCCTGCGTTCTCCGTGCTGATCAGGCTTAAACGCGTTAGCCTGCTTTGATCAGAGTAAGCCGGGCAGATCGCGAGAAAATTCTCCGTACGTCACCCAAGGCTGGTCAGGCATGAACGCGTTGACCGACTTTGATTTGATCAGAGCGAGTCGGGCAGGTCGCGGGAAAATTTTTCTGCGAGTCTCTCCTGCCAGTCGGACAGGGGGGCGAGTTTCCCGAGGAAAAAACGCAGGATTTTCGGTTCGTGCTCGAAGCGCAGGCCGCCGATCAAATCGCGGTTTTCAAAGAGCCACGTCACGCGGTCGATCGCGTAGTCGATCTGGCTCAGGGTGAAAACGCGGCGCGGCATCGCAAGCCGCAGGAGCTCCATCTCAGCGATCTTCTCATTCCCGTCATCATCTCTATTTTCGCTTAGTGTACCGCGCTCCATCCCCCGGATACCACCGGCAATGTAGAGAGCCGCGGCAAGTGCTGCTGCGGGATACTGTTCTTGAGGAATATGCGGAACGAAACGTGAGGCGTCGAGATGACAGCCAAGTCCGCCCGCCGGCGTCACGACCGGAATGCCGCGTTTTTCGAGTTCGTCGACCATGTAGGCGATAAACTCAGGGCCTTGTGACGTTATGGCAAGATCGAGCGTCTCCTCAAGCCCGACGGCAATCGCCTCAATCTCGCGAACGGACATGCCGCCATACGTGAGAAATCCTTCGTTCAGCACGATCAGCTCTTTGAGCGGATTGACAAGTTCGCTCTCTCTCATGCAGATGCCGCCACCTCGCGCAAAACCGAGCTTTCTCGCAGAGAAATAAATGATGTCGCACTCGTCAGCAACAGCACGCATGATTTCTCTAAGCGAGAGATCTTTGCATTCCTCATCCTTGATTTTCAAGAAATAGAGATTGTCCTGAAGAAGTGACGCGTCCATGACAAGCGGGATATCATGCTTCCGACAAATCGCCGCTGCCTCTTTCAGATTCCCGAAGGAGAACGGTTGCCCGCCGATCAGGTTTGTCCCCGCTTCGATACGGACAAATGGCACTCGATCATTATTCTCCTCCAAAAACTTTGCTAGCGCTTTCGTGTCAAAATTGCCTTTGAACGGGTAATCACTTTGACAGTTAAGGCCTTCCGGGATAAGAAATTCGATAACCTCACCGCCACAGCGTTCGATATGTGCTCTTGACGTTGTAAAGTGATAGTTCATTGGCACAATATCACCCGGCTTCACGAGCAGATCTGCGAGAACCTTTTCACAGCCGCGACCTTGGTGGGCAGGCAAAAAGTGTTCCATTCCGAAGATGTCTTGGACTGTTTTCTCGAGCCGGAAAAAGGACTCGCTGCCGGCGTAGGCGTCGTCTGCCCTCATCATCGCTGACTGCTGGCGATCGCTCATCGCGTTGACGCCGCTATCGGTCAACATGTCGAGAAAAATATCCTTATTGTGTAAAAGATAGAGATTGCTCGATGCTTCCTTTAGACGGGCGAGCCGTTCCTCAACCGGCAGCAGATTCAACTGCTGTACAATGCGCACCTTATGGCGCTCGAGCGGGATTTTCCTGCCGTCAAAAAAAGAGATGGTTTCCATGCGTTCGTTCCTCCTTAGCTTTTTTCGATGCCATCGCGGCATCTCGCATGATCCGGCACTCATCGAGCCGGTGATCCGGGGGACGAAATGGAATAAAAAACGTCCGCCCGACATTTTTTGTCGAGAGGACGTCTGCTGACGTGATACCACCTCTCTTCGCTTCCACCTCACGGTGAAAACCTCTGCCGGTACGCCGATTCCTCACTGCGAAGACAAAGTGGCCGTCTTCACAAAATCGGTTATACCGCCGCGCTGTCACGGGCGCACCCGTCGCCTCCTACCTCCGATCATACGGTCTCAGGACGCTGCTCGCGGAATGTATTCATCTCACCGTCTGCTTTTTGCCTCGCACCACCCGGCATATCTCTGGAAGCTTTCAATGGGATTACTTGTTTCCGGTCATGGCATTTATGTTGTTTACTGTACCACAGGAATAGATCTTTGGCTAGACACAAAATGAATGATTTTTTCAAAAACGTCCAGATAGTCCAGATAGTTGAGAATAATTCAGCTGAATACTTTCTGAAAACAAAAGAATATACGCAAAAGTGACAACAGAAGCTTAGATATAAAGACATGTTGTTACTTTGCTCTATTCATAAACCAACACTAGTACTCATTCCGTTACGGACATGACCAGATGAAATGAAGGAACTACAAGGAAAAGCATCTTTAGTCCTATCAGTTTTAGCTCTGACCTGACGGAACGAGTTAACCTCACAATGATGAGTATGGACATATACGATAACCTCATCAACAAACAGGAGCTCTATCGTTTGCTCAACGAAGCCGAAGACAATTTCAAATCAGGTAATGAGATGAGCTCCCGTGAGTCACTTCAAAAATTGCGCAAGGGTTTAAACGACAGAACAACGTAATTCTGTCAAAGCCAAAGATACCATCAAAGTATTAAAGTGTTCATCAGCTGCCCAGTCATGACTTGAAAACTTCAAAAATAGCGATTAAATTTCTTGATGCGGTAGAAAAGACGGATCAGGGATTAAAGGTGATACCTTTACCGCTTTGAACTGGTGAAAGTTGAGATAATATAGCAACGGGAATATTAAAAATACTCTATTAGCAATTATCTCTTTTTGCAATATTTCTGAAAATGATGTCCATGTTTACTGCACTATCTATAGAAGAATGAACTTGGAGCTTATGTTTTAAAAACTAACACCCCTCTATGTATTGCAAAATTACGGCCATTTTTCATGCATTTTGTAGGGCACGGCGTCATTATTCACCTGTCGGACAACAACACCTTGTTCTGATGTGTCCCAACAAGCTGTTGTATGTGCCGATAGCTCCCCATCTCCCGGTACGCGTCAGGGAGGCCTGCCTTGTCAAGCATTCTCAGGAAGGAGTAAGCATCGTCGTATATGCGGCTATTGCCTTTTGTGACGTAGTAATGCCCGTCGTGCGCTCGGTAATCAATCTCGTATATCTCCGAGCCGGGCACCTTGCCAATGCCAAAATCAATGAGTACCAATTGTTTTTTGTCGTTTATCAGCAGATTAGTAGCGCTGATGTCACAGTGGACGATTTGGAATTGCCGGAAGCATTTGTGTATCTCGATAAATTCGCCGCAGTACCGCTCAAACAGGTGCTCATCCGTCGGAATTTCAAAGTTGCGCAAATCAGCAAAAAATTGCGTGACTAGCAACGAGGTGTTTGTATCAAACGCCTTATCACTAGTCAATGTCCTCGGCACAAAGGGCAAATCGCAACTGGTTACATAGTGGTTGACAAAGATTTCGTTCCGAATGGTGCTGTCATTTTGCGCCAGCTTGACAAAACAAGTCTCCCCACGGTAATTTCCCTTGTAGTATTTGCGGATGGTTCCCTCACTGTCATCACCGATATACCAATTCTCCGTCCGATAAAGCTGTAAATCGGAAAGGCCATAGTCGGCTAGCTGGCTGATGGTTCGTCTGTGCTGCTCCGTTAGGTATTCATCCATGAACTGCCTGTGACGGCGCGGGTCGGTTGGAATTGGTTGGCTACCCATCGCATCCTCCTTGAGTTTTTTCAGTTCAATTGGTTACCGTATTTGTCGAAGATGCCTAGCATACGTGGAGCGCCGGTCCTTAGCCCTTCCACCACCGCGATGGATGCATTTACTACGAAAAGCTGCGTTCGGAAAGCATACAGCACACCAGTTCCTACTGGTTCTGAGCATTCCAGCTGCGCATAGTAGTCGATGTTGCCCGGCTGTACGTTCTCTGCGTTAACCAAATGATAGCCGCTCTCTTGGGCTACAATGGCGCGATGGATCTTAGCACGTCCATAGAAACCGCCGCCGAATACACAGCTTTTTCCGTTCCACTTGTGGGAAACCTCAGTAACGTATGCCATCGCCATTATTTCAACGCCGGGTGTACTGGTTGCACTTCGGTAGGTGGTTCCCGTGAATGCGTGCCCTGGCTCCAGATGAGTGACACCACCCCCGGCCGCTAGGGAAAAGGTAGCGCAGTCGTTCCCGCCCGGAGCATTGACCTGCTGTACCCGACAACCACAGTTCCTGCCTATATCTACCGCCTTACGCAAGGTATGAAAGTTGTGGGTGGGCTCCACCCGCTCGGAATCAAGACCTAACGCAAAACAGGGAAAGGCTGTGAAACCCACAAGTTCCACATGTTCAAGCTGCTGAATTTCCTCAATCACCATCGGAAGTTGCTCAAGGCTAACTCCGCCATATTGCTGTGGATAGATAGTATCACCGACCTCGGTCACGCGTAGCAACAGTTGCTGCCGTCTACCGCTTTTATTCGCGTGACGGGATATTTTTTTTGCATTTTCAATATCCATCACGGTGATCACTTCTGGATCCATAGCTAGAGCCTCGTCCACACACCACTCAGGAATTTGCATGAGGTGTCCCAAATGCCCAATGACGAAGCCCTGACGGTGTAACGCCCGTGCTTCATCTATGCTCACAGCCACCGCCCGGGGGATACCACACTCAGCAATGGTCTTGCAAACCACAGGAATGCGCCCAATTTGCTTGGTCATCATGTACAGCTGCAGACCGAAATTATCCGCCGTTTCTTTTATTACAGAAGCGTTGCGCCGGATCGCGTCTAAGTCCAACACATAGGTGTTGGGAAGAATCCTACCGGTTCTATGAGCATATATCGACCATTCCACAAGGTCTAAATTCTGCTGAAGCAATGCGTCAACAAACACGGTTCAGTCCTCCTGCATTATACTTTTTAGAGCTTCCTTCAAAATCCTCACTACAGTGTCGGCTCCAGCCCGCATAACATTAATGCGAATGTAATAGTTTAGACGCTCGGGGTTCTCAACGGCGAATGTTCTGGAAACCGTATAAAACAGCGCAGGGATCTCGTATTTCGATTCCGCCCCCACCGGACGGGGAGACGCACCCAGTTTTTCCGCCTGAGAAAGAACTCTGTAGGCAATGGGCTGTTCAAACTCAACCAAAAGTACTCGGGACTGCATATTGGCAACAAATACCCGACGAATGCCCCAAATCTTTTTGTCAGCAAGTTTTTGGATATCTACTCGCGCCTGCTCGGTTTGCATTGCCTGCACTGCCATGGCAACCGGTACGTTCACGAGACTTCGCAAGGCCTCCATGGCCTCCATTCCCTGCACCTGTGAGCCACCGGTACAGTTGCGTCGGCGAATGCGTTGCAGCAACTCGCGCTTGCCCAGCACACAACCAATACCTTCAGGTCCCTGCAGCTTGAAGAGCGAAAAAGCTGCAAGGTCCGCCCCTGCGGCAATGCCACACAACGGGGTTTTCAGCACAGCGTAGTTGTCGTCCACCACAACCTGACACCCACAGCCTTTCAACGTCGCAATCACATCGCGAAGAGAATAGCTGTCGGTGAGCAACTGTCTTGCGTGTTGAACAACCGCTACGCTGGGCTTCTGCAAGGTAACAACGCTACGGGTTTCCTCCAGATCGTTGTAGTTCGCATTTACAACTCGCAGGGCCATGTCACGCAGGGTGATCTCGGTGGAAGGGTAGATAGGCGCAGCGTGCACCAGCACACTGCCACCCGGCTGTGCTACCGCCCCAAGAGCCTCACGAATGGCTCCGGTTCCAGCACCACGAACCAAAACGCAGTCCTGCGCGCCAAAAAATTGCGCCAGCGTCTGTTCTGCAAGGGTCGTGTGCAGGGGGCTACCGCCCTGCACAAGACCAAGATCACCCTGTTGCAAAAAAAGGCCGTTAGGGAAGTTCCTGTGTATACAATCCACCAATTTGAATTGCAGTTCCATTGCTTGCTCGATCGAAAGGGCATCCAACATTCCTGCTGTTGGCATCTCATCACCTCGCATCCTCTGGCTATTTGGTTGTTTTGCGGGACACGCCTCGCTCATTCCCAAGTGATGATGAGGTTTCCGCCTTTTTCGCAGTAAAATCTGTCACCAGGCCCCACAAAAATTGTGGTGTCCATCTGCTCGATAATGACCGGACCTATTCCCGAATACCCCTGAGGAAGATCATCTCGTCGGAAAACTGGAACCTGTTGGAAGCCCGTCTCCCGGAAGTAGACCGACCGCTCGGTTGCCGGTTTTGGAACAGCCGCCCCGCCAACTTCAAAGAAGCCTATGTCGCCCGATTTATCCAGTATACCGAAGCCAGAGCAGCGGATACTGACCAACTCCAGTGGTTCGTCGTTCGAAGCAGCATACCCATAGGACGCTTGATGCAGGACATGGAATTTCTCGGCTATGACGTCCCACCCATCGCCCGCAATATCCTCCGGATCGATCTCCATGGTCAGCTCGTGAGTCTGAGCCATGTAGCGAAGGTCAGCGTAAATGGTAAACCGCCGGTGATCCGAGTCAAAATCTGCTCGAGCCAGGTCTTCACTCGCCTTTGTTAGTAGGACATGATAGCGCTTACGTAGCTGGGCAGGTGCGAGTTCAGATAGTGGCAGAATCACGCTCTCCACGTAATCGTATCGCACGTCGCTCATCAAAAGGCCGATAGCGGCCGTGATGCCGGGGTAGCGGGGAACAATGACCTTAGTCATATTCAGTGTTTTAGCAACAGCAACTGCCTGTAACGGACCCGCGCCTCCGCAGGCAAACAGGGCAAACTCCCTGATGTCGAATCCACGGTTAGCGACCAAACGACGCACGGCGTTGGCAATATTCTCGTTTACGATGTCCAACATGCCCTGAGCCGCCTCGTACACATCCATGCTGAGAGGCTCCGCTATCTTTTTGGCAATCGCATCGTGGCTCAAGGCAACATTGATGGGGAAGCTACCACCCAAAAGTGCCGTTTGGTTCAGCCGCCCCAGCAACACGTTGGCGTCGGTAAGTGCCGGTTCCTCACCGCCCTGATTGTAGCACACCGGCCCCGGCATGGCTCCAGCGCTGGTGGGGCCCATGTTCAGCATGCCGCCCCGGTCTATCCATGCCAGAGTGCCGCCACCCGCTCCAATGGTAGCCACGTCGATGATGGGTAAATGCACCACGGTGCCAAATTCGATCTCCTGCTCGTCGCGGGTCATTAATTCACCGTTATACACTATGGCAATGTCGGTGCTGGTGCCGCCGCTGTCGATAGAAATCACCGACCGCTCGTCAAGCTGCTTCGAAATGCCCTTCATGGCAATGGCCGCTGCAGCTGGTCCCGAGAGCAGGGTGCGCGGAGCAATATGCTCCACCGGGTATACTGGCGCCACCCCACCATTGGACAGCATCAAAAGAATATCATTTTGATACCCCTTTTCTCGGCTATCCCGACTCAGAATATCGATATAATCCTTCAAAAGGGGTCCCACATAGGCAGCCACGCTCACGGTGCTCATGCGTTCAAATTCACGCCATTCACGTAACAGCTCGCTTGATGTGGTAACGTACAGATGAGGATATGCCTCACGGATGATGGCTGCCGCCTGTTCCTCGTGGGAGGGGTTGATGTAGGAGTTGATGAAGCAGATGGCCACAGCTTCAATCCCCTCGCTTGTCATCCCTTCCACCAGACTGAGCAATTCACTCTTATCCACTGAGCGAATCACATTTCCCATACTGTCGATCCGTTCGTCTAACTCTAGGCGGTAGCGGCGCTCTACCAGCTCATCCGGCTGATCCCATTGTAGATCATATAGCCGACCACGAGTGGTGCGACGGATCTTTAAAACATCCCGAAAGCCCCTCGTGGTAATCAAAGCAACTTTCGATCCCTTCTTTTCGATAACGGCGTTTGTGGCTATGGTTGTGCCGTGCATAAACAGATCCACAGCGGACAGGTCGTATCCACTTTGGGCAATGGCATTCATTACCCCTTCGCGCAGGTTGTGCGGAGTGCTGTGCACCTTTTTTACAATGGTTTTTCCGGTGACTGGATCTAGAAAAATCCCGTCGGTAAAGGTTCCGCCAACATCAATTCCTATGTTTGTAGTTTTCATTCGGCAGCCTCCCTCATCTCCGCCCGCAGCCGGTCGCTAGCGGCGGTATCCACTTTGTCCTGATCGTCGATGACAATACCATATTCTTGATACAAGTGCTCGCTTGAGAGAAGCCCGTGCAAGAAATCCTTTTCCGCGAGGGCGTAGTCTCGCTCCAGCGGATCACCGTAGCCGCCGCCGCCTGCAACCAAGACGGTCACCTCGTCGCCCTCTTTCACTAGGTAGTTGCTGGCTTTCAGGGTAAGGTTCACCTCACGTTCGGTTCCCATGTTTAGTACCAGTCCTTGGGGCATTGCCGGCTTGCCACCAAACAGACCCCAAGGAGGAAATTTCTCCCTGTCACCGAGGGCGCTCAGTTTTGCGGTGCCTCGAGCTATCACAAAGCGCTTGATAGAGCCGTTGCCACCCCGAAAGCGGCCAGGGCCACCCGAGTCCTGTCGTAGCGACCACTGGTTGAACAGTATGGGGTACTTGCGCTCAAACACCTCCACGGGGGTGATGCGAGCACCGCCCCCAAACAGTGACACAAGGCCAGAAGAGCCGTCCTTGGTGGCACGCCCGCCAAAGCCACCTTCGCTGAAAAGATACATCACATAGTATTCGCCGGTCTTGTCGTCCACACCTCCCATAACTAAGTTGATCAGCCCGTGGGGGCACCCGGTGGACTTTTCTGGGCAGGCATGGGCCAGCGCGCCCAATGAGACGCCGATTACTTTCTCGTACACCGTGCCCGCCATGGCGCTAATGGCCGCGGGAGGTCGTGCGTTCACCACCGTTCCCTCGGGGATGATGAAGGAAATGGGCAGAAAACAGCCGTAGCTCATGGGAACATCGGGAAACAGCGACTTTATTGTGACGATGACTGCCGATACCGTGGAGGAATATGTGCCGTTAGCGGCGCTGCGTGTCTGTGGGTCAGAGCCTGAAAAATCAAATTCCATGCGATTTCCCTTCACCGTCATCTTCACGGCAATTTTCACCGGGTCTTTGCAATACTTACTTTCCTCGTCCATATACTCTTCAAAGAAATAGCTACCGTCTGGAATTTTATCAATCTCCTTTTCCAGCATCACCTTGGCGTACTCAATGGTTTCTTCCATAAACTCTAGGATGTTTTCCACACCGTACTTATCCGCCAACTCGATGACCCGGCGCTCGCCAATGGCTACCGAGGATATCTGGGAGGAGAGGTCTCCCTCTCGCTCCCAAGGAATGCGCACGTTTGACATGATGATATCGTGGACACCCTTGGCCATTACGCCACGCTCCATAATCTTCACTGGCGGTATGCGGAGACCTTCTTCAAAGTGCTCTTCAGCAACAGAGTTCAGGCTACCAGGTGTAGAACCTCCCACGTCAGCCCAGTGCCCAGCAATGGCCACAAATCCAATGCGCTTGCCCTTGTAAAACACTGGCTTGATGACCCCTACATCGTTGAAATGGGTGCCGCCAATAAAGGGGTCATTGTTGATAAACACATCGCCTTCAAACAAGTTTCCTTCGTAGACTTCCACGATTTTTCGCACGGAATATTGCATCATAGTAACGAATACCCCTAGGTCAGATTCTCCCTGAACGATCAAATTGCCGTTACCATTGAATAAGGCAGCACCTATATCCCGTCCTTCTGTAATGACCGCGGAATAAGCCGAGCGAAACATGTTGATATTCATTTCATCTGCAATACTTTTAAAGGCGCTTTGCAAAACCGAAAAAGTAATGGTATCCATAATTGTCCTCCAATGGCTTGTAAGTTGCCACAGTTTGGTTACTGGTTTACCTATACTGATCGCCGTATCAGCAGAAGGTACCGCCGAGCTTAGTTTTTGGCAGGAATTGGCTTCATTACCTTGCTTAGGACGAGGTAAGCCACACCGCCCACAACCAGACTGTTGATGCCCGAAACACCGATGGCAGCGTAGGGCAGCACACCCAAGGGATTGCCGGTAAAAAAGTCTGCAACAACCGCGATAATCCATGCTAGTATGGCCGGCCAATGGAAATCCCCTATACCTTCAGTCTTTTTTTCAACGCCCCGCCTTACATAGAAATAGTCGATGGCGATAATGATGCCAATAGGCGGCATGAGCATGGCCAGTACTCCCAGATAGACAGCTAGATTCGTATACACGCCGGTAGCGCACACAATTGTTCCGATGAGCACCGTGACGATGGTGAAGATGTATTTTGGCATTTTGAACAGTTTAGAAAGAGCTAACCCGGCGGAATAGACGTTGTTGTCAGCAGAGGACCAAGTGGAAAACAGCAGAAGCAGAAAGCCGATGACGGTGAATAGTTTGCCTCCCATAGTCACGATGAGAGTCACCAGATCGGGGCTTCCGGTGCCCTTCACCGCAATGGCACCTAGAGAAACAAAGATGAAGAATCCGAGACCGAAAGAGAGCAACGAGGCTCTTGCAGCGCTTTTTCCAGTCTTGTCATAACGAGTCACATCTCCTGCCAGCGTGGCGCCGGCGATAAAAATACCGATGGTGGTGGTAACGCCCGTACCAAAGGTGATTGGAGCAGTTGTGGGGCCAATTTGGTTGATAGCAGTCCAACCGCCGCCGGCGATGATACCCTTGATAGCAGCAATCAGAACGAGTAGACACATGGGAACAACGATGAAGTTGCTGAGTGCAGCAACGCCCCTAAAGCCCAAAAAGGCGGAGGTGCCCATGAGTAGGCTAGCTATGATGCCACCTGACACGGTCAGTGAGCCGCTTGCCATCCCAAACAAAGCCTCTAGACTAGGGATGAAAAACCCAACGGTTACACCGTAAAACAGTATGTTGGCAATTGCCATGGCAGCTGCCACGATGTTGGAACCCCTTTCGCCAAACGCGATTCTCGCAACCATAGATGTGGACAAGCCCTCCTTGGCGCCAATCATTGCCAGCGGCATGGAGTAGACACCCAAAATCACGGCGCCTACAAAGATGGCCAGCAGAGCCATGGGCAGGGTCATGCCGGTGGCAATGTTGCCTCCTGTGATGGCAGGAGCAGGGTTTATGACCCAGCACAACAGCACGGAGATGATGGTGAACATACTTTTTCGTTCGCTTTGTGGTACTACGGACAGTTCGTTATCTTGCAAAACGCTCTTGCTTTTACTCTTGTTCATGATACTTACCTCCTCATTTTCTTTTACTATGGTGTATCATTGTGTATCCCGCAGGTGTCCTCACTCGACAGAAGTGTGTCCTGTCTTTTTAGTGGGGAGTTTCACACAAACGGGAAACTTCCAACCGGATTTATCCGCCTCCACAGAACACTGCGCAGCGGGTGCCTTTATACCGGAAAAGCCGGCAGGGCAAGTAGCTCTAAAAAGCTAGTGCCGTTTTCTGGCGAAGCGGCACCGAAGTAAGCGGTGGCGGTTGCCCCTATGTCAGAAAGGGTCTCACACACACCAATGTTCAAGGGTCCACCCTGATGAGAATGGATCATCAAAGGCACCATTTCCCGAGTGTGGTGCGGATGGCCAATGGCGGGATCGTTCCCATGATCCGCCATCACCACCAAGATATCGTCACCGCTCAATTCCCCTACAATGTCCGCAATGCCCGCGTCGGCAACCTCGAGTATGCTGGCAAATAACATCGCGTCCTCCTGGTGGCCACTCAAATCAGTTTCCTGCACATTGACGCAAAAAAAGCCAGATTTCTCTTTTCGTAAAAGCGCTAGGGTCTCCTTTAGAACGGCTCTTGTGTCCACCATAGATACACTGGTTCCGTAGGCATTGCTCACCACATCTGCCACCTTACCAAGCAGGTACACCGGTACGTCCATCTTCCCTAGAATAGTAGGCACCTGCACCTCCGCATTCACTCCGTAACCCAAATGTACGCAATGGTAATCGCTTCGGTATACGCCTGAGGCGGGAGCGTTGACTCCGATATAAGCTCCATATTCTTCTATGGCGGCCAACATGTCCGGTAGATGCACCCCTCGTCCTCCGAAAACGATTACTCGTGAAATGGTGCTAACCTCACGCACAAGCCGCCCAACCTCCACTGCCCACTCAAATGAAATGTCGTCGAGGGCAACCGTGACATTGAACGCCAAGCCAGGATCACACTCGATATTGTCGGCAATAGTAATACACTCCTCTACAATCAGTAGCCGCTCTTGATCGCCCTGATACACACGGGTATTCCATCCGTTTTTGGTTAGAGTATCGTTTATTGTGTCCAGTTTGTTCTTGATCGGTTCCATGACAGGTTTTTTTGGCAAGGTGCCCATGATCTCCTGATGGCCGAAGAAGGTATCCGCGCCGTCGTGCATAAGCTTTGCCCTTCCCCACACCGCCGTTTTGCTGTACAGGATAGAATTCGTCTCAAATCCGCTGGCATTGGCAAGACCCAACCGCGACAAGGTGGGCAACTCAAGAGAAGGCACCGCTTTTACTATGTGCGCAAAGGTATTAGCGCCATGGTCTTGCGGACGCACAGAAGACACGTCAGGCATCTCCCCGATGCCAAAACCATCCAAGACAATAACAATGAATCTTCCCATTTTGCGCCTTTCTGCTTGGGATGGTGTTAACAACTAACTTATATACAGAATTTTGTACTATTTGCTATATCATATCACGTGTTTTACCCTGCGTCAATGCACGATACATATGAATTATTTGTTTATAAATTGTGCATTTTCCATAATTATTCGGAATCATTATTGCTCTTTTCTCTGCGTGATGATATAGTTCTATTGATATATATATTACTCTGTATATTTAAATTGTTGCATAAGGAGGACATTGTTATGAGTTCGGCCAACACCATGTTCCGACAAAAAGTGGGCATCGCTGCACAGCAAATTGCCGCTCAAATCATCCCGCTGGACGTGGGAAACCGGGTTCCGACAGTTTCGGATTGGACCCTGCAGTTAGGCGTTGCGCGAGGTACGATCCAGACGGCAATCCAATATTTGAGAGATTCTGGTGCTGTCAAACTACAGTTCAGGGGGAAAAAGGGTTCCTATATTGTACAGATGGATCGTATGAAACTTACTGAAATAGCAGGCTTACACGGTTTGATTGGGGTTATGCCGCTTCCGTATTCTAAAAAATACGAGGGGCTAGCAACGGGAATTTATAATGTATTAAACGATGCCGGGCTGAACACCAACCTAGCTTTTATGCGTGGATCCGATAACCGCCTGCGCACACTTATGCAAGAGCGGTGCGATTTTGCGGTGATGTCAGAGCTAACCGCTGAGTACTACATAAAAATGGGTTATCAGGTTGCGGTAGTGCTGAACCTAGGCAATTTTTCCTATGTGGACAAGCACGTGGTGTTGGTAAGAAAGGACTTTAAAGGCCATTTCAACGGTTTAAAGGTAGGTGTTGACAACTCCTCCATCGATCAGAAAATGATGACGGCCTCCTTTTTTGAAAGATACAACGTAACCTACGTCCCGCTCATTTACAGCGATATCATTGCCAGTCTTCGAAGTAGAAAAATAGACGCCGCTGTATGGAATTTTGACAATATTAATTTCTCGGAAAACGAACTCTCCTATTTGCCGATCAGCCAGAATGAGTTGCAAATTGCCGACACTCGTGCAGTGATTCTATGTCGCCAGGCTGATACACTGGTGTGTTCCCTTCTGGGAAAAAACGTAAACGCCCAAAGCATCTTAGAATATCAGCGCGACGTTCTCGTAGGCAGAATGACTCCGCGCTACTGAGACGAGGCCGGTGTAAAAAACTGTACTTGTGCTAAGAGTGACATCTTATCCGCAATTTGAAACATCTTCGGGTACAAAGAAATAGACCGAATTGTATGACTGTGATCTAGTTTTGAAAAAGAAAAGAGCCGTCTCAAAAAGTGAAGCAGTCATTAGTCTGTCTATACCGGATAATCGCTGGGTCAAGTTGACGAACCTTATTTCTCGGCCCTTTGTAGAAATGAAGTACCGGAAGAATTTTCGCGGTAATCGTGGATAGCAAGCTCATTGCGCATCACAGACATCCATCTTGCGGCCAGGCACGGCTTTAATATATTGTGTATTCACAAGCATGGCGCGCACGTTCATCACTTCCAAGATGTTGTAGATGGGCTTCTAATATGAACCCGTACTCTCCATTGCCACCATCTGAATCTTTCGTTTCAATAACCATTCGCAAAGCACAATCAGATCTCCGGTCATCGTCCCAAATGTCCATATCTCTTGTCGATTCTTCTCGTCTAAACAGCAGGAAACGATCTTTGCTTAGCGAATATCCATCCCACAACAACGCTCATATACAACTTTCATAGAATCCTCCCATAGAGCGCGGCATCTCATATCCCTTGATCTATTACGCGTGCTCGGCTAGGCCGGCAACAATGTGTGGTGCAAATAAGATGCCAAACCAGACTACATAACAGGCTTGGAGCACTATTGTGACCTCGATCTTTGTCTGCTAAGAAAATTCTACGCTAAAATCGCCGCAACAACCCGGTTATGTAGCGCATGGCGAGGAATAGGACACGACGCCTCATGGAGGACTACATGTTGTCTTTGCTATCTGTCCAATGTATCAGTGTTTTAATTCTTTCTCTGTTATTAACGCCTCAAAGTCCTTCTAAGAGCCTTCTTTTCCGATTTAGGTCAATGTCGCTGAAATAAATTCTACTTTTCCAAAATTGGTCATGATCCCAGGATAACCTCCGCATAATCGTCAAAACCATGGTATCATTCGTGTATTCCACACCGTTATAAAAGACTCTAATCATATTGTCGGGGAAGAATTTTCATGGCAAGAATAGAGCGTAAGAATCGCATCTTCCCCACTCCGCTTTCAAGATCATCTTTTGTTAATTTTAGGAGCCTATTTCTTTACTGAATAGCTGCTTAATAGGGTAGGTAAGCGTAAAATGCAAACCACTGTTAACAATTCTGGATAAATATAAATTAGAAGAAAAATAGGATGAGAATCGTGGGTTTCAAACAACTGCTTCGTCAAAAACACCGTCTGATACGAGACGTGATCGATCACACCGTGTCAAAGTGTCTTGGAGTACCAATGTGTCGTGCTCGCGCGCAATCTTTTCATAAAAATCAGACGCTTCCAGTGACAGAATACAGCCGCAGTATTTTTGGCGATAGAGCCCTATTTCTTTTGCCATCTGCTGGCCGCGACGGTAACCGTTACGCCAATCGCATGGAACAAACTCGATCGAGTACGGCTCACATGCGCGCCTGCCTTCCTCAATCAAAACATCGCGATTTTGCCACGGACTGACGAGTAACGTCGTGCTGACGTATTTGATGCCTAGTCTGTGCGCTACTTTTGCCAGGTGCTCAAGACGAACACGATAACAAAAACGGCACCGCCCAGCACCGTCATTTGCGCGTTCTCGCCAAGCACTCGGCACACAAAGTGGATTGACGATCAACGGAATTTCGTAATATGCAGCCGCCTTGCTGGCGTTTTCCATACGGCGGCGCCATTCCATATTTGGATGAATATTGGGGTTAAAGAATAGCAATGTTACGTCGACGCCGGCATGGAGAAGCGTGTCGAGCGGCCACATTGAGCACGGACCGCAACATTGATGAAGCAGCCATTTCTGACCTTTATACTCCTCGTTCATATGAACCCCTGTCCATCGTATAGATCATTGATTGTGATTTGCGCGTCTGGCAAAACACAGGAATCGTCTCGTATTGTGAACGGCTACATAGCAAGCTCGTTATTTTGGCCTTTGCACACCCCGGAGAACTGTCGCGTCTTATGAACGGCCACACAGCAAACTCGTTTTTGGCTACTGCACTCCGCGTTCACATGTCACCCTGACCATCTATTAGATCGTTGAGCGTGATTTGCGCATCAGAAACTCCGCGGGAATTGTCGCGTGTCTTGTAAGGCAACCCGAGATGCTCATACCCTCCCCTTGTCAAAATACGTCCGCGCGGCGTCTTCGCGATAAAGCCAATTTGCATTAGGTATGGCTCGTAAATATCTTCGATCGTCACCGAATCTTCTCCGGTCGAAGCTGCCAAAGTATCTAAGCCAACGGGGCCGCCGTCGTAAATTTCCGCAATGATGCGCATGATCAGCCGGTCATTGCCGTCGAGCCCGATTTCATCAATGTCAAGAGCCTTCAAACCAATATCACATATTTCGCGATTGATGACGTTGTCGCCGATGATTTGCGCGTAATCACGCATGCGACGCAAAAGCCTTATAGCGACACGCGGCGTACCGCGGCAGCGAGTTGAAAGCACCTCTAGGCCATCGGCATCTATGCCGACGCCGAGCAAGCCGGCATATCTTGTCAAAATCAACGCAATGTCAGCAGGTTTATAGAGATCGAGACGCTGAATCAGTCCGAATCGGTCACGCAGCGGTGATGTCAGAAGACCGGCGCGTGTCGTCGCGCCAATCAGCGTAAAATGCGGCAAATCCAGTCGGATTGAACGCGCAGAAGGACCTTTTCCGATCATAATATCCAGCGCGTAATCTTCCATAGCCGGATAAAGAATCTCTTCGACTTGGCGGTTTAAGCGATGTATTTCATCGATGAACAGCACATCGTGCTCATTGAGATTGGTGAGAATAGCGGCAAGATCGCCTTGGCGCTCAATCGCAGGCCCGGACGTAATGCGCATCTCCGCCCCCATCTCATGCGCGATGATGCCGGCTAGCGTCGTTTTTCCCAGACCGGGCGGACCATAAAGGAGAACGTGATCGAGCGCTTCCCCACGTGCTATCGCCGCGTCGATCGCAATTTTCAAGTTCGCTTTAACCTTGTCTTGGCCGAAGTAGTCATTCCAACGAACCGGTCGAAATTGGATTTCTTCTTTGTCTTCACGGAGCGCCTTGCGGGAAAGAACTCGTTCTTCCGCCTGTTCACTCTCATCGTCATATTCAAATGGTTCTCTGTGAAAAAAATCCATACCTACCTCGCCGTCGTTGAGCTTCTTTCACCAAAGCGCATTATCTGCCTATGTCATCTTATCAGATCCTGTCTTTGTGAGGTTACAGGATTAGACGATCGCAAGGTGTTTGAGCGCGCGTTTCAGCAGCGTTTCGACGGTGTCGCCTGGCTCAGGATTGGCGCGTCGTATCGCTTCGTCGGCTTCTGCTCGGCTATAGCCTAAGACCGCCAAGGCGACCCCTGCTTCTTCGATAATCCCGCTGCTGGGTGAAAGCGTCGGTGTCGCAGACAAATCCTCGCGCGTAATGGGGACACCGGATTTTTTCAGTTTGTCCTTTAACTCAAGGATCATGCGCGCGGCACTTTTTTTGCCGACACCACGAATGGCGGTGAGCCGCTGTACATCTTCTTGTAAAATAGCAAGCGCAAACTCGCCTGGCGACACGGCGTCAACAATCTGAAGCGCCAATTTCGGACCGATCCCGCTCACTGTCTGGACGAGTTCAAAGAGTTTCTTTTCTTCCTCTGCTTGAAAACCAAAGAGGGCAAGCTCATTTTCACGGACGTGCAAGAACGTGTAAACAGTGCATTCTTCGCCGGAAGGCGGAAGCGATGCAACCATACGTGCAGGCATCTCAATTAGAAAGCCGATGCCGCTCTGCTCCAGAACAATTTGTTGCGTTCCCTTGCGGACAATACGCCCTTTTATGCTTGCGATCATACCAATGCACCTCTTTTCGTCTCGTCTATAGGCGAGCACCCTCGCCCATTCGTAATTTACCCATCTGTAGTTTAGCGCATCCGTCTATCCATAGGCTAGCACCACCATATGCCAGCGGGCTAGCACCACCATATGCCAGCGGGCTGGAACCACCACATGCCTGCGGACTAACACCACAACATGCCAACGAGCTAACACCTCCACATGCCGACGGGATAGCACAGTCACTCTTCAGTGGGTTAAGCGCGAACGCCGTTCGTTAGACTAAACACGGATACCCATCATTAAGTTAAGCACGAACACACCTCATTAGGTCAAAGCGAAAGCCCAACTGTGTCAGCGCCCTCGCCGCTTCGGCGGCCCCTTCTGGTATCCGCCGACGGCGCGGGTTGAATCGAGATCACCCGTATGCGCGTGGCAAATCGCGACAGCCAAGGCGTCCGCGGCATCATCGGGTTTGGGAACATCTTTCAAATTAAGCAAAATGCGCACCATTTCCTGAACCTGCGCTTTTTCTGCGTGACCGTAACCGGTAACGGCTACTTTGACTTGCATCGGCGTGTATTCATGAACGGGCAGGTTCTCCCTCGCAGCCGCGACGACGGCCACACCGCGAGCTTGAGCCGTACCCATGGCCGTTGTCGTATTGCGATAGAAAAACAATTCTTCGACGGCGACGCAGTCAGGCCGATACAATTGAATTAGGGAATCGATGCCTTGATCAATGGCCAAAAGTCGTTCAGGAAAGGGCATGCCCGCCGACGTCTCGATCGTTCCGAAATCAAGCGTATTAAAACGCCGACCGTCATGTTCGACCACGCCGAACCCTGTAATCGCATAACCGGGATCGATACCCAGAATGATCACGTTCAACCACCTTTCACGCGCGTTCTGTAAAACCTATTATAAATGGGAATTTGTCCGTTTTTGCCCGTCAGCTTTCCATGAAAGTGTGTAGCGCATTGATGTTCTTCACCCAATCAATATCATACATCTCGAGATCGTAAATGTATTTCATCGCTTCATACGTTTCGAGAGGAAGCGACAACTGATCGAATGAATAGCCCTTATACTGCGGCGCTTTGAGGATGAACTGCATCATCTCCTGATCGGTGAGATTCGTCTTCACGCAGGGCATCAGCGCTTTGACCGAATCGTTAAGACGCGTAAGGTCGCTGCTCTTCATCTTATCAAAAAGCGCTAAAATCACCTTCCGCTGACGTCCCATGCGATTGAAATCGGAGTCGATTTTTCGAATGCGCGCATACGCAAGCGCTTGCTTACCGTTTAATAGCGCCTTTCCCACCTTAAAGTCCGCTTGTCCGGCCTCCTTATGCGAATTCAGGATCTTAGCTTCGGCTTCCGTAAGGACAATATCGACACCGCCCACCCGATCGATCGCCGTCTGAAATCCGCCAAAATCGGTTTGCATGTAACGCGTGACGTGCACTCGAAAGTTGCGCTGAACGGTCTTCAAGAGCAGCCTCGGGCCTCCCCACGTATGCGCTGCATTCAGCATGAAAAGCGGCACGTAAAAGTCGCGGAAAGCCGGATCGGGGTCGTTAGGGATGCTCACGTAAATCCCTCTCATCAGTGATGACAGATGAAGCGACTTTGTTTTGTCGTTGATGGTGAGCAGCATGATCGCATCGGCACGTCCGTGACTTTCCGGATCACGAGTGTCGGTACCTATGATGAGTATATTCGTCAGCCCTTTGTCATCGACTAAGGGGACCTGCATCCCGTGACGCATATGATCAGGGACATCAAGCTGTTCAAGACCTGTTTCGATCGGAATCGGATCGTCGATCGGCTCGTAATCTCGAAGCCCGACGATCGAACGAAGGTACACGTACCCTAAAAGAACGACAGCAAGAAGCAAGCCGAGGACCACACCAAAAGCGATCAACGGCCAGCGTCTACGTTTCGAAGAATGTCGGGCAACCATGATTTGGTACCAAAAAAAGATGCTCGCAGGATACCCGCGGCCGCATCTTTAGCACATCTTGATTGTGCGTTTAGTCCGAGAGTTGCTGAGTGCGGGCAATCCGAGCCTTGCGGCGTGCAGCCGTATTCTTGGAAATGATGTTGTCCGTCACCGCACGGTCAAGAGCCGCTTGCGCTTCGCGCGCCAGCTTTTCGGCGTCGTCTTGGCCTTGCTCCTTAGCAAAAATGGCTTTCCTGACAAGTGTATTCATTTCCGATCTACGGTTTTTGTTTGCCACTCTCTTCGCTTCCGACGAGCGGACACGTTTTATTGAAGATTTAATATTTGCCACGTTTGTTACCTCCCAGTTGTAACTTACAAGCACGCCGTATTCTATCACGACGCCTGATCTCGCGCAAGTTTTAGCGATAGTGCCATGAGCCAAGAAGAACGCAAAGAAGAACGCAAGAAAGACGTTTGGTTTTTGTATATTTTCATTTTTACTTTATTCGTCTTTGTCTTGCTTCTTAGTAAGTTCTGCGTTCTATAATGTAATAAAATCATTGACAAGAATAAAGCATTAAGGATAATACTATTGTGATACAAGAGAGGAGGTTCACACTTGTCTTATCAATACTTATCGTATAGCGTTCTACGTCAGTTTTGTGTGGATGTTTTTCAACGGTTTGGCTTTACCGAAAGTGAAGCATACATCATTCAAGATGTTCTATTATCGAGCGATTTAAGCGGTATAGAATCACACGGCATCCAACGCATGGTTCGCTATCATAAAGGCATAGAAAAGGGCATGATTGATGTGCACGCCAAGCGTGAAATTGTGTTTGAGACGCCTATTTCCGCCGTCTTCGATGCGCATAACGGGATGGGACAGCTTGCGGGATATTATGCTATGGAACTTGCAATCCAGAAAGCAAAGGCGAACGGTGTGAGCATCGTAACTGTGCGCAATTCAAACCACTTTGGCATTGCGGGATACTATGCGAAAATGGCTTGCAATCAAGGATTGATTGGGCTTTGTTGCACCAATTCGACTGCGATTATGGTACCTACATACGGACGGGTTGCTATGCTAGGCTCCAATCCCATCGCGTGCGCATTCCCCGCGGAACCAAATGATTTTCTGTTTGATTCGTCCACTACCGTGGTCACGCGTGGCAAATTGGAAGTTTACGATAAAATGCAGATACCGCTCCTTGAGGGATGGGCACTGGATAAAGACGGCCATCCTTCTACTGATGCATCGGACGTTCTTGCCAACATCGCCGGTAAAAATGGAGGTGGCATTATGCCTGTCGGCGGAAACAAGGAAGAGCTGGGCTCCCACAAAGGCTATGGCTTTGCCATGCTGTGCGAAATCTTCTCCTCTATTCTGTCGCTTGGTTGCACTTCTGATGAATGCAACATAAATAACAAAGGTGGTATTTGCCATGGTTTCATGGTTATCAATCCCGCGCTCTTTGGCGATGCCGAACAGATCAAACAGCATTTATCCTCGTATCTTTGCAAGATTCGCAATTCACCAAAAGCAGAGGGGCAAACACGCATCTACACGCACGGAGAGAAAGAGCTTGAGGCAATTGCCCGAGCCAAAGCACACGGCATCCCCGTTCAAGACAATACCATCATGGAACTATCCAATTTGTGCGATTACTTGGATTTGGATTTTACTGAATATTTTGGTGAACAGTTTTTGAATTTCAAAGACAGTGGGTATACCAGTCAGTACTCTTAAAGAAATGGAGTAGAAGTAGATTTCCTTACGAATTGAATGGTTCGTTAAGCGCTGTTCTGTACTAATTGAAACAGCGTTTGATGGATCCGGAGCTTCAGACAAAAACAGCCGACCTAGATGCTTAGTATTATAAATAAAAATCTAGGAACGTCGTGGAAGATACAACACCAGATAGATACATGTCCGGAAGGATACACCGCTAATAAGATTCACCGCAGGGAAGATATATGGCCAAAGAGATTCAAGGCCTAAAAGGTTACAACACCGGAAAGATAAATGGGCAAAAAAGATACACCGCCGGAAGGATGCATGAGCAAAAAGATATACCGCCGGAGCCTCTGCCATAACTACACCATCTCATGAACTTAGCAACACAAACGGAGCCTCGATCATGGCGCAGCCTTCTCATGAACCTAGCAATACAAACGGAACCTCGATCATGGCAAAGCCATCTTTCGAATCTAGCGACACAAGCGGAGCCCCTGCCATGACCGCATCATCTCACGAAACCAACGACAACGAATATCATGACGAGTTTACGAGGGCGATCCCTGATGAATCGCTGTACAAGCACTATGCGTTCGATGTAGAGACGATAAGGAGGATGCGAAAAAATGGTGTCCCGAGTTTTGAGTACAGTTACACATGTGGCAATCCCGGTTGTCAATTTA
>JAAZKK010000014.1 GCA_012799825.1 Clostridiaceae bacterium
CTGCATCCAAACGATCAGATCATCTCCCATATCTACTTTATTGACAAAATCACACGCCAGACCTCCTTCTCTTAACAAGATGAATCTCAAAATCCTCTTCACCTGCTCGGACTCACCCTCTCTCTCTTGGCCACTTTTTCAATTTATAGATGTTTTCTTTACACCAAATACCGGTGTATAGGAGTATCAAGCGCTGAAAACACGCTTTTATGGTCAAATTTTAAGGAATATAAGATTAAGTTGCCGAGAAAGAGGGGCAACGAGCCCTTTTACGGTAGGATCGTCTCTATTCTGGCCACTTTCTTTATTCTTTCTGACATAAGGGGTTCGAGGCTAATGGTGTGGACACTATTTACGGTTATTTCGAAAAACTGGTTTTTTAATAGGCGGCTGGGAGGGGAGTGAGGAGGTGATGAGAAAAGTAAATTCCGCTATTGAGAAGTCGTAGTTTTCGACAATTTGACGGCTAAAGGTGCTTCTTGACTAAATAATTAGTTGGTATGTATAGAGTTTTGAACGGATCATAGAAAATATGAGAACTATGATTTATCATCGCGTTTTATCTTGCGCACTTCAGGGACTGAATGGCATTGCTGTTGAAATTGAAGTGTCTGTATTACCTGGGCTTCCTGTTTTTGAGATATCGGGCAGAGGTGATTCTGCGATTAAGGAATCGAAAGATCGTGTGCGTGCAGCAATCCGTAACAGCGGTTATACCTTCCCTAAGGGACGAGTTATCGCAAGTTATGCTCCGGCTTCTTTGCCAAAACAGGGAAGTGCTTTTGACTTGGCTTTGGCGATTGCTATTCTAGGAGCATCTCAGCAAGTTGTTCGACCGATTAACTCGCCAGTGGTAGCAATTTTTGGAGAGCTTTCGTTAAATGGACGAGTTAAACCAGTGCAGGGTATGTTTGGACGGCTTGTGACGCTATTGGAGCAGAACATTAGTCATGTCATTGGGCCTTCGGAGGGCTGTGTACAAGCGATGCACCTAAATGGCTTACACTACGAGGGTGTTCATACGTTAAAGGAGGCAATTTTTCGTTATTCCGGCATTTCTTCACTTCGTCGAGATGTGGGCAATCGGGGAGAGAGGCGTGATTTAAAAAAGGAAAAAATGACGCATTCAACGTTTTATATACAATCGGAGTTTGAACCGGGTGGAAGTGATGCGAAAATAGAAGACCGCAATAGTGCTAAGGATATCGGCAGTGCTGAAGATACTGATGTTGACAATGTGAAAGATGCGGATGACAATATCAGATCGGCTTTTGATCTGATACGTGGACAATCAGTTGGGATTAGAGCTTGCCAAATTGCAGCCGCTGGATGGCATTCGTTATTGATGGTTGGTGCGCCCGGTTGTGGAAAAACAACTCTCGCATCTGCTCTTCCATCTTTGCTTCCTTCACTTACCCATGACGAGTCAATTGAGTTAACTAAAATTTATAGCATTGCAAGAAAAGGACACGCTTTGGATCACATGATTGATCAGCGTCCATTTCGCAGGACGCACCATACCGTCACGACGGCTGCACTAATCGGTGGCGGTGTGCCTCCTCATCCTGGTGAATGTACACTCGCACACCACGGCATTCTTTTTTTGGATGAGATTACACAAATGCGGCCTCAGGTATTAGACGCGTTGCGAGAGCCATTGGAGACTGGGTTTGTGCATTTGTCACGTTCAGACTGGCAGGTGGATTATCCGTGTGAGTTTCTCCTAGTTGCTGCGTGTAACCCTTGTCGTTGCGGGTATCTGCTTGAGCCTGGTCATATTTGTCACTGTGACGATGCTTCGATACGACGATATTTTTCACGAATCAGCGGACCACTATATGACCGCTTTGATTTAGTTGTGCCGCTAATGCGCGTGACGGCCGATGATTTGATGGGACCTATAGATATTGCAGACAAGGAAAAGCCAACAAAGTTTGAAGAACTACGTTTAGGCGTTGCGCGAGCTTGGGAAATCCAAAATGAACGCGCAAAGAAATGGCAGATTAAACCTTTCTTGAATGGTCGCACGGTCGTTTCAGATGTGGCTGAAGTGTTTGAAATTGACCATAGTAATATGGCATATGCAGCGAAATTGGTTGATATGGCCTTGTTATCAGCGAGAGTCTTTTTTTCAATACTGCGTGTTGCACGTACCATAGCGGATCTTGATGCGAGAGACATCGTATCGCGCGATGATATTGCCGAATCATTTCAATATCATCAGCCGCTTCCTTTCGATCAAAAAACGGAAGGAAAGAGGAGTTCAGGATGAGTAGGTAATTATCCGGTGAGTGACAAGTGGGTGATCAGCTGGTGTGTATTATGTTCAGGTATAAGGAGGCGTCGCTTACAATGGATGCAAACAGGTTCTCGGACGGTGCATTCTGTGCATGTATGAGGAGGTGGTTCGATCTCGAGTAACCAACCTGTCTCGCCAAGTGCATTTTGTGCGTGTATGTTGAGGCAGTAGAAGGCTAGCATATGTAATGAGAATGTACATGTGCATTCTGTGTGTGTATGTGGAGGTGGACTTGCTCGAAGATACACAGGGTCGTCCGCTGTGTAATTTTGTACGTATATTAGAGTGGAGATGTACGAGTGAAAACAAGTGCTTATAATGGGATAGATCGATTGGCTGTGGCTTTTGCCTTTACCGAAGCATGCAACAAAGCTAAAGTGCAGCACTCAACACGTTTGAAAATCCTTCAAAAAGCTGGTGGATTATCCGGTATTGAGTTTTTTCTGGCGTCAAGAGAAGAAAGTGCTACGCTATATAAATTATTTTTAGCTTACTATAATACCTTCGATCATCGCAATAAGGCGGATATACAGGCAACAACCATCGTAGATCACGATTACCCCGTTCTTTTGAAAGAAATCAGTCATCCTCCGGCAATTCTTTTTTGGAAAGGCCGGTCACTTGTACCACTTTCCGGTCCGTGTGTGATTGCTGTAGTGGGTTCAAGGCACCCCTCTGTGTATGGATTGGAAGTAACGCGGTATCTTGTATCCGGTTTGGCACGGTCTGGTGTTCCGATCGTATCCGGTGGAGCTCGCGGAATTGACGGCAAGGCGCACCGGACGGCGCTTCGGGAAGAAGGGCTGACATTTTGTGTGCTGGGTTGCGGTGTAGATGTGGTTTATCCGGCGGAACACCGCAGGCTCTTTGATCAGATTACTGAAAAGGGTGCGCTTATTTCCGAATATCTTCCGGGCAGGAAGCCGTTGCGTCATTTCTTTCCTGCACGCAACCGAATTATTTCCGGGCTCTGTCACACGATCCTTGTTACGGAAGCATCAAAAGCAAGCGGAACGCTAATCACAGCCGGATTTGCTGCAGACCAAGGACGTGATGTGTGCGCAGTACCGGGGTCAATTATCTCAGGTTCAAGTCAGAGTTGTCATCAGCTAATTCGCGAAGGTGCCATTTTAGTTGAGTCGTTACATGATATTCCCGTTTTTTCAGAAGCAAAGATGTCAGAAGCAAAGACGGCTTCGTCACTAGACGAAGTTCATCAGACTCGGTCAGATTCTCAACCAAGTCGAAATAATGAAAATTCATCTACGATGCGAGATAATGCGTCGAGTATCTCCATGTTGAATAAGGTAAAACGTAAAGGAAATGCGCCCAAAAGTCCTTCTGAACTTCAGAAATATATAACTGCGAATAAATTGACGTCTGAGGATTTAGTGAGATCGAAGAAATATAAAACTGCACAAAAGACGATCCAAAAGGATAGATTGCAGCAAGCACAAAAGGATGCACAAATGTGCGATTTGACGCAATCGCTACCAACATCTCTTGAGCACAAGCCGGTTCTATCGGAGGAGAGGTCGTGGATGTGTAAAACGGCACAAAAATTAACAAACCCAAAGGTGTACAAGGAGGAGCAAGAGAAAAAACTTGTGAAATCAAGTGAGAGGGCACAATTGTCGACGTTTTTGAATGATCGTGGAGTGGCGCGAAAGAAGGCTATGGCTCAGGCGCGATCGGCGGACGCTCAAAAAATGCTAGACATTCTTGATGCAGCTCCAAGAAGCCTTAGCATATTGGCTGAAAGGTGTCAATTCAGCGCACGAAAGACAGCACTAATTTTGTCAGAACTGCAATGTGAAGGAGTCGTTAAACTTCATAGAGGACTTTATCAGCGGGTTCATTTTAAAAGAAATTGAATGTCTCATTTTCAGTGCAATATGAAGGCATCGTTAGACTTTATCAAGGACTTTATCAGCGAGTTCATCTTTAAATTATTGAATGTCTCGTTTTTCAAAAACGAGCGAAGAGCAGACCTTTTTGCAAATAAGTAGCATGGACTCTGGGTGGCATCAAGTTTTATGTGGCAGTGTCAAAATTTGTTAATGTTGGAAATATAGATGTTTTTTGACAGATCAGGAAAACTTCTGTATATAATATTTTGAATTTGGACTCGTTGTTATGTCCTAAGGAGTTAATAAAATTGCATGTCAAAAACACTGATTGTTGTTGAATCACCTGCCAAGGCAAAAACCATCGCTCGTTATCTTGGGGGGAATTATGAGGTCAAGGCATCGGTTGGCCATGTTCGCGATCTTCCGGCATCTACGCTGGGTGTCGATGTAGAGCGCGACTTCAAACCGATGTATCTTATCATGCCCGGAAAAGATAAAATCATTAAAGAACTCCGAAAAGCATCGGAGAAGGTCGATCACGTCCTGCTCGCAACCGACCCGGATCGGGAAGGAGAAGCAATTGCTTGGCATCTTGCTCACATTTTAAAAATAGATCCTGATAGTCATTGTCGAATTACATTCAATGAAATTACAGCTGGCGCGGTACGCCATGCCGTTGAGAATGCGCATCCGATTAATGCCGATCTGGTGAATGCGCAGCAGGCACGTCGTATTTTAGATCGTCTAGTGGGTTATGAACTTTCGCCTTTGCTTTGGCAGAAAATTCGCAAGGGTCTTTCGGCAGGACGTGTGCAGTCTGTTGCGACTCGACTGATTGTGATGCGTGAGCGCGAGATTGAAAGTTTTATACCTGAAGAATATTGGAAACTGCAGGCTTTTTTGAAAAAAGTGGAGAAAGATTCTCCATTCTCAACGTTGTTTCATGGCACGAAGAAAAATGGCAGAGTGTCTCGTATGACCATTGGCTCAAAAGAAGAGCTCGACACGCTTCTGACTGAAATAAAAAAGAACGAGTTTATCGTCGATGAGGTAAAGCCTGGAACGCGAAAGAGCCGGCCTTATGCGCCGTTTACAACGAGCACGCTTCAGCAAAATGCGTCAAGAGCACTCGGATTCACTGCCAAACGGACGATGCGCGCCGCGCAAAGGCTTTATGAAGGCATAGCACTAGGTGAACTCGGTCAGATTTCGCTTGTGACTTATATTCGAACGGATTCTGTTCGCGTTTCTGCCGGCGCCGTCAATGAAGCGCGTTCATGGATCGAAGCCCGATTTGGAACGCCATTTCTTCCGGAAAAACCGCCATTTTATCGCAATAAAAGCAAGGCACAGGACGCACATGAAGCTATTCGTCCTTCTCACCTTGAGATGCCTCCTGAACGTGTCGCATCCTACCTGTCAGGTGATCTTCTTAAGCTCTATACATTGATTTGGAACCGCTTTATTGCATCGCAAATGACGCCAGCGGTGTATGACAAAGTAACTTGCGACATTATTGCCGGCGATTATCTTTTCAGGGCGCGCGGTGAAAAAATGATTTTCCCGGGATGGCTAAAACTATATGGAGCTCAAACTGATTTAGAAGAAAAGAAAGAAAGCAGCAAAAAGAGCGATATGACTGAAGATGACGATGAACCCGATATCGTTGAACTTCCCGAACTCAAAAAAGGTGATTGCTTGCTATGCGATCGTCTCGTTCCCGAACAGAAATTCACGCAACCGCCGCCTCGTTATACGGAAGCGTCGCTCATCAAGGCGATGGAGGAACTGGGAATTGGGCGTCCATCGACATACGCTCCGACGATATCGACGCTGTTTGACCGTTATTACGTTGAACGAGAGGAGCGACAGCTTAAGCCAACTGAACTTGGAAAGACTGTGACTGAAATGCTGGAAGAGCATTTTGCGAACATTGTCGATACGGATTTTACGGCGGAGATGGAAAATGCGCTTGACAATGTCGAAGATGGTAGCCGAAACTGGGTAGAGCTTCTAGACAGCTTCTACGGTCCATTTCACCAAGATGTTATAAAAGCCAAAGAAACGGCGGAAAAAGTTGTGATTGATGATGAGCCGATAGATCGAAAGTGTCCTCAATGCAAAGACGGAGACTTAGTTATCCGTATTGGGCGATATGGAAAGTTTATTGCCTGTAATCGTTACCCTGAATGCAATTATACGGAGGCTATTTCTGATCCGACGTCCGCACATTGTCCGAAATGCGGGTCACCGGTTCGTGTTCGAAAAATACGACGTGGCAGTCGTCTTTATTATTGTGACAAAACGAACGATGAAAACTGTGATTTTACAAGCTTTGATCTTCCTATTGATGGGAAAACATGTGAGGTGTGCGGCAGTTATTGCGTTTTAAGACGATTTCGCGGGAGAACCTATGAAGCTTGCTCGAACAAGGATTGTCCAACGCGAAAAAGATCAGGTACATCAAAGGCGAAGGCAAAGTCCAAGTCGAGCGGTGAGTCTAAAGCCAAGAAGGCTTCACCTGCGTCTAAACCGAGTGCCAAATCTAAATCCAAGAAAGTCTCTGCCTCATCGAATGTGAGTGCCAAATCTAAATCTGAGAAAGCTTCTGCCTCATTGAAGGCAAATGCTGAACCGAAACAGGAAAAACCTTCACCAGATCAGGTGAAGGATTGAGTGAAGCACGATGCGGCATCCTGACCCCATAATCCCCGAAGATGCGGATTTGAGGACTTTATCTTATCGGTATATTTTGCCTGAAGCTTTGATCGCTTCCCAGCCGGAGGAAACCAGAGACGCTTCGCGTCTTCTTGTGATGCATGGTGACGGCGCTCTGGAACACCGTGTGTTTTCGGATCTTCCGGAATATTTAGTGCCGGGCGACTGTCTTGTGATCAACGATACACGTGTCATTCCGGCTCGTCTCTACGGTCGTCGAGCACAATCGGGAGGACGCGTAGAGATTCTTTTATTGCGTCAACTAGAGAACGACGACACGTGGCAGGTGCTCGTTAAGCCGGGAAAAAACGCTCGTCTCGGTGAACATGTCGTTTTTTCAAAAAATGAGCTCGAAGCGCGTGTCATTGATGTCAAGACAGACGGTACTCGCATCGTCCAATTTGAATACGACGGCGATTTCATGGCGTTGATCGAACGGTTAGGCGAAACGCCGCTTCCGCCTTACATTCATGGAAAACTCAAAGATTCAGAGCGTTATCAAACGGTTTATTCACGTGCCCCGGGTTCAGCAGCCGCTCCGACGGCCGGACTCCATTTCACTGAACCGTTGTTGCAGAAAATCATTGATATGGGGGTCAATATCGCACGCGTAACGCTTCATGTGGGGCTTGGTACCTTCCTTCCCGTAAAAGAAGCGCGTGTAACGGATCATGACATGCATAGCGAGTATTATTTCTTCGATGAAGTGGCTGCTCAGGCAGTCAACAAGGCAAAGCAATCCGGGCATCGGGTTGTGGCCGTCGGGACGACGTGTTGCCGAGTGCTCGAAAGCGTTGCGCTGGAACAGCATTTTGGCGATCTCGCATCTCCGCTTCTGCCGGCCTCAGGAGAGACGCGACTCTACATTTATCCCGGGTTTCATTTTCGCATGGTGGACGCTATGGTCACAAATTTTCATTTACCTGAATCAACACTGCTTATGCTCGTGTCTGCGTTGATGGGACGCGAGAAAATACTTGCTGCATATCGAGAGGCGATCGAGCGCCAGTACCGATTTTATAGTCTAGGAGATGCAATGCTGTTGCTTCCTCATTTGGTGGAATCGATACGACATTCCGGGGAATGGATAACGTGAATGCTGTTGCTTTCCAGTTTGGCGGAAATGGTGAGTTTGCTATGGTGTGCCTCAGATGGGATCAGTATTTATGTTTCGAGCGGAATCACATGCTCGCTGCTCATGAGAGATAAACCGATGAACAGATGAGAGATAACCTTAATGCGAAATAAACTGATGAAAAAATGATTAGAACTGAGAATCCCCAATGACGCTTTCTGTGACTTATGAACGAAAGCATGTATGTCTCGTCTCAAGCGGAAGCACATGCTTTCCGTCAATGAGAGATAAACTGAGAGACACGTTTGATGATTGAGATGGACGATTGAGATGAATGAGAAAAAAATTGGAACGGAGAACGCCGATGACATTCCCTGTGACATATGAATTAAAGCATGTTTGCCGACAGAGCGGTGCGCGGCTGGGTGTTGTAACGACGCCGCACGGCAGCTTTGAAACACCTGTTTTTATGCCGGTTGGCACACAGGCGACTGTTAAAGCGATGACACCGGAGGAACTGAAAAAGATTGGCGTCGATATTATTCTTGGCAACACGTACCATCTTTGGATGCGCCCGGGCGAGACAGTGATGCATGAAGCGTGCGGGCTTCATTCTTTCATGCATTGGGATCGTTCGATCTTAACGGACAGTGGCGGTTTCCAGGTCTTTTCACTGGCGAAATTAAATAAAATCACAGAAGAAGGTGTGTTGTTCCAGTCTCATATCGACGGCTCGAGACACATGCTCACGCCCGAAAAATCGATCGAGATTCAACAAGTGCTCGGCTCCGATATCATGATGGCAATGGATGAATGCACACCGTGGCCGGCTGAGAGAAATTATGCGAAAAAGTCACTTGAGCGCACAACGCGCTGGCTTGAACGATGTGTCCATACTTGGGATGGCGCTCGTGACCTGTCACCGAATCAGGCGTTGTTTGGCATTGTACAGGGCGGTACATATGAAGAGCTACGCGTGCAAAGCGCGAAAGAAGTGACCTCTTTTGACCTTCCCGGCTATGGTATCGGCGGTCTTTCGGTTGGAGAGCCGGCAGAGCTGATGTATGCGATGTTAGAGGCGATTATGCCGTGGATGCCGACGGATCGTCCGCGTTATCTTATGGGGGTAGGTACGCCGGATCACCTTGTAGAATGTTCCATACGCGGCGTGGACATGTTTGACTGTGTATATCCGACACGTGTTGCGAGAAACGGCACTGCACTCACCTCGGAAGGGCGCGTTGTCATACGTAACGCTTCCTACAGGCATGATTATACTCCGCTCGATCATTCGTGTGATTGCTATACCTGCCGTCACTACACGCGCGCATATTTGCATCATCTGATCCGTTGCAATGAAATCCTTGGTGCACGTCTCTTAACATGGCACAATCTTTCCTTCTTGACTCGATTGATGTATGCCATTCGGAATGCCATCAGGAATGACGAACTTCTTTCATTTCGTGACGTCTTCATGGAGCAGTATTATGGCAACGCAGGAAAAGAGTTCGAGCGGGAATAAAAAGGAAAGTCGCGTCAGAATTCTAGGAAAATTCAGGATGTGCAAATGTGTTTTTTAACTGATAAATGGCAGCTTCGATTCAAAAGTGTTCTTCTGCTAAACGACAAGAAACGGCGTTGATGCAAAAGCGGTCTTCTGCAAACGACAAGACACGACGTTAATATAAAAAGCGGTCTTCTGCAAACGACAAGACACAGCTTTGATATAAGAAGCGGTTTTCTACTAAATGGCAAGACATGGCTTTGATGCAAAAATGATGTTCTTGCGCATAATGATAAAATGACGACATAATAAAAAATGATCTTGTGTTTTGGCGAAAGGATGTGAATAATCGTCAAACAGCCGTTTTTATGGTACACTCAACTGTGTCGCCTTAGAGACGCTGCCCGCGCGGTGTCGTTGATGGCACGGAGTTTTTACCATTGAAGGAGAAATTAATATGATTTTTAGTACTTTTTTGCTGGCGGCAAAACAAGCAACTGACGCACCCGCGCAAAAAGGCGGTATTTTACAGTCGCTGGGGATGTTCCTGCCCTTCATTCTTATTATTGTAGTGATGTACTTTTTCACCATCCGTCCGCAGAAGAAGAGGGAAAAAGAACTCAAAGCCAAACTGGAACGCATGAAACCCGGTGATAAAGTGATGTCAATAGGCGGTATTGTCGGACGCGTTGCGAATATTTCCGGCGATGAAGTAACAATATATTCAGGCGTTGCGAGCACAATGCTGACTTTCAAGAAAAACGCCATTAGCACGGTGATTTCAGGCGATGAGGATGCCGATTCGGATAAAGATTCCAAAAAGAGCAAGAAAGAATCTAAAAAAGAATTAAAGGAAGCGGACGCGAAGGATAGCGATTCATCCTCAGAAAAGGATGCAGATTAATCCAGAGTGAGGCGCGTAAGCAGATTAATCCAAGGCGAGACGCATAAGTAGATTAATCAGATCAAGGCGTTTAAGCAGATTAATCCAGAGCGAGACGTGTAAGCAGATCAAATCAGATCGAGACGCGTAAACTGTGTTATGATTAACATCTTTTCAATAAAAGGGAAAGTGTTAGACATTGCAGTGTTTGCGCACCATCTGAACCACAGCTTATTCGTGAGGCTTCCTGCACAGGCAGATCGTTGCTATTCAATGCTTACCTAAGATGCGGGGCAGACGATTTGGGGTTAATTTCTCAACATTCGATTGATGACGTCATTCGTGCAAACGACATCGTTGATGTCGTTTCGCGTTATGTGCGCCTTGAGAAAAAAAGCGGTATTAATCTATTCGGACTTTGTCCTTTTCACGATGAGAAAACGCCGTCATTTAGTGTCGTTCCCAGCAAACAGATCTTTTACTGTTTCGGATGTCACAAAGGTGGCAACGTCATCAAATTTATTCAAGAGATTGAGCATCTTTCCTATCCTGAAGCCATACGACTGTTAGCTGATCAAGCCGGGGTTGTACTGGACGAAGATGAAAGCGACGGTCAGTGGAAGATAAAAAGGGAGCGCCGACAACAAGCCTTGGCGGCACTGCTTGAGGCTGGCCGTTACTATTACAGTATGCTCGAATCACAGGAGGGGAGGTCGGCACGGGATTATCTGGCACGCCGCGGTGTTGACCGCGTGATCTATCGCACTTTCGGCCTAGGTTTTGCTCCGGATCGATGGGATGACCTTTTTCAACATTTGAAGTCAAAAGGGTTTGATGAATCGGCGATGACCGATGCCGGTTTGATCCGCCGGTCAATTAAAGATACGTGGATCGATTTTTTTAGAGGGCGTGTAATGTTTCCCGTCATCGATGCTCAGGGACGCATTCTCGCTTTCGGGGGGCGTCGTATCGGTGATGACGGTCCGAAATACATCAATTCTCCGGAAACACTCGTTTACCAGAAAGGCAAACATCTTTTCGGATGGCCCCAGGCACAGCGAGCAAGATCAGAAGAAATGATTGTCGTCGAGGGCTATATGGACGTTATCGCGCTCGCCCGGGCTGATGTTAAGAATGCTGTAGCTCCGCTTGGAACAGCGTTGACACCATATCAGGCGCAGCTCCTCGGACGAACGGCTCGCCGTGTCCTTATCCTTTTCGATTCGGATCGCGCAGGTACGGAAGCGGCGCTGCGTGCTCATGAAATATTGCGTCAGGCAAAAGTATCTGTTCGCTTTGTTTTGTTGGACGGGGCAAAGGACCCGGATGACTACCTCAACCGTTTTGGCAAAGGTCGATTGGTTGCTGCATTGGCCGAATCGCTTGACGTGACAGGATATCGGCTTGCATTATTAGAGCAGGAACAAAAAGAAATTCCGCTCCTTCCTGTGAATGAGACGCGCAATCGAGCGCTGTCCGTTCTTGCGGAGGAGCCGGACGGCGTAACACGTGAAATTTATGCAAGACGTCTAGGCGAACGCTGGCGACTTTCGCCAAAAACAATTTTGGAAGAGGTCGAACGCCGACGAACGCAACGACGCGATGATGATAAAATGAATGCAAAGGCTGAAGGTTATCGTGACAGCCGTCTTCCTAAAGGTGAGATGCGTCTTCGGCAACGACAACTGCAGATACAAAAAAGTGAAGAGAATCATGCGATAAACCTGTTGGCACTTCTTGTGACGACGCCTTCGCTGATCAAAGAGCAACCGCGTATCGATGAGGCTATGCTCGAAGGTTTTTCCATATCATCCTCTGTCAGGAATATGTTGCTATCTGAAAACACCCGTATGCCTCTTCAACAAGCTGATTTTTCGCCAGGAGTATTGAGAAAATTAGCATCCTCCGTCATCGATAGTGCGAACGAGGGAACCTTGACGACGGCAACCTTTCTATCGCGTGTTGATCAGCTCGATGTTCAGCGCGAATACACGGAAACGGAACTCGATGCTCAGCGCGACGACACGGGAACGGAAGAGGATGATATTGCAGAGGATATTGAATTGCTTCGGCGTATGTTCCTTAGGGCAATTCGGACCTTTGATAAAATGCGGATGAATACTGAGAAGAAACGACGCCTTTATAAACGTGAATTGATGACCATGAGGGCGGAGCGTTGGGAAAACAACGCCTCGATCCTGAATGACAGAGGTTATGAAATGGAAATTTCCGGCCAGAAGGAAAACGCCAATCGCGTGTATTCTAAAGCGGCCGAGCTGATAATGGCTGCGCAAATTATGCGTACTATATTGCAAGGAGAACAATAACTGCGATGAGTAAAAAAGAGACAATAAATGTTTTAACGTGGCAAGAGGCTTCTGCAAAATCTGCTTACAATGTGTTGACTGTTGAGCCAACAGATCCAGAGACAGTATCCGCGTTGTCCTTGCCTACGTGGATTCCTACGACCCATTATCGTCCCGTCAGAACACCGGCACTTGATGTTGAATCCGAAGACGAGGTTCTGTCTGTTTCCAAAGTTTCGAAGCTCGCGGAAGATGATTTTTGCACCATCCGTGTCTCGGAGGATGATGACGTCGATAATGATGATCGCGATTTCGACCCCGACGATGAAGACGACATGGATGACGACGAGCTTTTTCTCGATGACGACGGAGATGATGGTCTCGATCCCACGTTAAAGGATGAAGAAACGCTGCGAGAACGCTTAGGCGACACCGACATTGATCTTAATATCATTTACCCGTTGATTTGTTATGGCAAAGATAAAGACGGCGAACTAAAGCAACAGGAAGTGCTCGATTATCTCGATAAAATCCAATGGGATGAAGACCGACTGGACGATGTGATCATCCTCTTAGAGCGCATTGGCATTGAGGTCATTGACGATGAAGAGATTGTGCTGGAGATGCGCGAACGCGACCGGAACAAGAAGGCGGAAGCATATAATGATGCGATGCTTGTCGATGATCCTGTGCGCATGTATTTGAAAGAAATCGGCAAGGTCGAACTGCTCACAGCAGACGAGGAGAAGGTTCTTGCCGCGCGTATGGAAGCTGGAGACTGGGAAGCCAAACAGCACATGATTGAGGCTAACTTGCGCCTTGTCGTGAGCATTGCGAAGCGTTATACCGGCCGCGGGATGCATTTCTTGGATTTGATTCAGGAAGGCAATCTCGGGCTCATTAAGGCCGTTGATAAATTCGACTATACCAAGGGATTCAAATTCAGCACGTACGCTACGTGGTGGATTCGTCAGGCGATCACACGAGCCATTGCCGACCAAGCGCGTACGATTCGTATTCCGGTGCATATGGTGGAAACGATCAACAAACTCATCCGCATACAGCGTCAGCTCGTACAAGAGCTTGGTCGTGAGCCGGAAGTCGAGGAAATCGCGGCAGAAATGGATATCACGCCTGAAAAAGTGCGCGAGATCATGAAAATTTCACAAGAGCCTGTGTCGCTTGAAAAGCCGATCGGTGAGGAGGAAGACAGTCATCTTGGCGATTTTATTCCGGATGAGGATGCGCCGTCACCGGCTGATCAGGCGGCATCCACACTCCTCAAAGAAGAGTTGACGAAAGTCCTTTCCAGCTTGACTCCGCGAGAAGAGAAAGTACTTCGCCTGCGTTTTGGCCTAGACGATGGAAGATCGAGAACATTGGAAGAGGTCGGACTCGAATTTGATGTTACCCGCGAGCGCATTCGTCAGATTGAGGCGAAAGCACTTCGAAAAATGCGTGGTCCCGGTATGAGCGATAAACTGCGCGAGTATCTCGACTAAAAAAGTCGATTGCACAAAGATCTTGACTAAAAACGTCGATTACGCGAAGATTTCGATTAAATGCCGATGAGTAGAGTATGTTGACTAAAAAAGTCTGTTGAGAGATGAGCTCGACTAAAGAAGTCGGTTGCACGAGTATCTCGACTAAAAAAAGATTAGTCGATGATATCAGCTGTTAAATTGAACGGAGTCTGTGAAGCCCACCGTTTGGATAAGGTCAGAAATGACAATGATGATCGTTTGGGCGACACAATTTTTGCAAAAGAAGAGATATGATGAACGGCGGCTTCACTTTTTCAGCGTCTGATTTGGGGGGAAGCTGCCGTCTTGCGCTCATCGCGTCGCTTGTGCCGGGTGGTGGGCGCGTCGTTGATATTGGCACTGATCATGCCCGTATTCCAGTAGCACTTTTAGAAAAAGAAGTGGTGACGGAGGTTCTTGCCACGGATATTCGGTCAGGACCGCTTATTGCCGCGCGCCGACATGCGAATAAAAAGAATATTGATCCGAAGCGGATTACATTTCTTGAAACAGACGGCTTTGAGAAAATATCAATGACTTCGGACGATACGGTGATTATTAGCGGTCTTGGCGGAGAGAATATCACTGAAATCCTCCGTTCAGGTCTCTTGAAAGCGCGTTGCGCGAGGTGGCTGATATTACAACCTCAGACGTATGATGAAGTATTGCGGCGTTTTCTTTACGACGTTGGATTGATTCCTTTAGACGAGATCGCTATTCTGGATCGTCGCCATCCGTATCTTATTATCGTTTGCGATCCGTCAATATCGGTTCAATCTTTGCCGTCCTGCTCTTTTCTTGAGTTGTATTTCGGACATTATTTTCTTAATAAAGCTTTCGTGTCTTATCGACTGTTGTACGATGCCGTGCCGTTTGACGCGGAGTCATTCTGCTTGTCATTTCCTAAACGACTTGAAGCGTGTCGAACGTCGCGCGCGACCGTTCTCTATGATGAAACAAAAGAATCCTTCGACTGCCGTAATGTGAAGGAATGTGGATCGTGTTCGCCAAGCATATCGGATGAAACATCACACAATTTGCAAACCGTAGTAGAAATGACATCGTCCGCGCGAATGGAAAATGTTCTGATTACGGAGAGCGCAGGTGATGAGTGGTCGTATTTAGCTTGGCTTTTTCAAAAGATTCAAAAATTAGTAAAGCGCAGACCTTTTGACTCGAAAATAGATTCACTGATACGACAACTTGAATTGAGGATGAACGAAACGGCAGTTTGAATTAAGGCTGAACGATGCGGCAAGTTGTGATTCATAAACGTCGGTAAATGACGGTCAAAGGCAATGTGCGAATACCTTGATGGTGCGCAAAAAGATTTTGTAAGAGTTGCTACACAGACAAACCAACAAAGAAAAACCAAGAAAGACAAACCAACGAAGACAAATCCTCACAGACAAATTACCCGACAAAGAAAAATGCCCACAGACAAGCCTCCACTGGCAAATCTTTGCAAACAAACCTCCACAGGCAAACATGTAGTCAACATAATCGACAGCGTGTCATGAGTTTGTCATTTGAACGGTATCGCCGATCATCTTATAATAACAAGGATCAGGGCTGAGTCAGTTTGACGGTCGCGGCGAAACGTTGAAAAGCGCTCGCTGAGGAAAGTCCGGGCTCCTAGGGCAAGGATGCCGGCTAACGGCCGGTGAAGGCGACTTTAAGGACAGTGCAACAGAAATAGACTGCCGAGA
>JAAZKK010000117.1 GCA_012799825.1 Clostridiaceae bacterium
AAGCAATTTATAGGCGAAAAATGAAAAACCATGAAGCCGCTAAGTGTTGATGCTGGCTGGTTTTATGGCTTTCAACATGAAAGAGGGTGCCTCAATCACTTAATAAAGTGTTTTGAGACACCCTCTTCATTTTAGTGTCTTTTTTAGACACTATAAGCTTTCAATTCGTGTTGATCCATATTGCCTCGTCCCGAATTGAGGCATTTTTTATGGAGCGATAGAACTTTTGCGCTTCTTCGTTGCTGGCCATCAACGCAATCAGCACTTCTACCTTTTTATGTTTAAGAATCTTTCTCAATTCTTCAAGCATCATTTGCGCCACATTGTTATGTCGCTCGCTTTTTAGAACGCAAATCCAATCCAAATAAGCGGAACTGCAGGCGGCATCGCTTCTGCTGCTTATGATGGAAGCGTCGATTCTTCCGATGACCTTTCCTTTTCTATAGGCCAAAAGAGAGATGGAGTTCACAAAACGCGGATCGCTAAAACTGTTGTGCAATGCATTCCTATAGTCTTCACCGGCATCCCACAAGTATGCACCCGGCTCTTGCTTTCTCAATCGCCTTTCAAAAGTCATCACATCGTCAACTTTATCTTCCGTGAACTGCACGATAGAAACCATAACGAATCACTCTCTTCCTGCTATGTTCACCTGCCGCCATGTCAATCATTTCTCGGTTTTTCTTCGGACAAGTTGTCAAAGTGAACACTATTACTAAATTTTAGCAGACAAGGAGGCGGCAATGCGTGCGGCGATATACGCATCATACGCCAAGCGTGCTATACTGCTAAAGCAAGTATAGAAAGGTGGGTTTTTTATGAAAACGACTCCTCGTATAGTTACTTTGAAAACACGTGACCTCATCGACGATACTCAGCACGATGGCTGCGGCGAATGCCAGACTTCCTGCCAATCTGCCTGCAAAACATCGAGCGGCGTCGTCAATCAGGCCTGCGAACAGTAAACCGGGATCTTACGCGCCTCTGTCCGACGCAGCTTCTGTAGCATCTTTTGAATGCGGCCGCTGCGTCTGACGGCGTTCGTACGTCTCGTTTCCGATGCGCTCAACTACAGTAGAAAAGAGGCGTCGGATTTAGTCATTAACCTGCTTTGATTCACACATTTCAACTCTTAGGGTATAACTTCGTACTCGACATCTGTAGCGGAAGCGTTCACATTGTCGACGATCTCGTCTACGCCATCATAGAACGCCTAAAAGATGTGCCGCGCGATGTCGCGCTGGCCGTGCTTTCTGTCAATTCTTCCTCCGCGCTTCCAGAGAATCTCTCCTCTGCAAAAAACAATGACAGTAACAGTGACATGCGTCATGAGCTTATCGACACTCTGTCGCCTCGATATACTAAAGAGGACGTCGAAGATGCTATGAACGCTCTTCTGGCATTGACTTACGACGACAAGCTTTTCTGTGAAAAAGACCCTTTCGAAAAATGGCGTGTTTTGAATCAACACCGAAACCTCCCGACATCAAAAGGCTTCGAATGTGACAATAAAGATCGCAATATACAAACGAAGATCCTCGAATGCACCTCTTGTGACCACGAGAACGGAGACGTCTGGAAGGAACGCCTCAAAAGCTGCATATCAACTGGGACGAGCAACGCGAATAAAACTCTGAAGGCGTACGATGGTTATGTTTGCAACAGCAAAGTCGAAGGCGTCGTGCCGGAGAATCTCGGAGACTGCTCTTTCAAGAAGGCGGATGGCGCCGTCAAAGCGCTCTGTCTTAACGTCGCTCATGCATGCAATTTAGCGTGCAGTTATTGTTTTGCAGGTCAGGGGAAATATAAGGGCGCGCAGGCGCTCATGCCGCTTGAAACAGGGAAACGTGCCATTGACTTCCTCGTTGAGCATTCGGCTGACCGACATTACCTTGAAGTCGATTTTTTTGGCGGCGAACCATTGCTCAACTGGCCGATGGTAAAAGAGACCGTCGCTTATGCCAGATCGCTGGAAAACAAGACGGGCAAACGGTTTCGCTTCACGCTCACGACGAACGGCATCCTCATCGACGATGACGTCATCGATTTTACAAATCGCGAAATGGATAACATCGTATTGAGTCTCGACGGACGAAAATCGACTCACGATCGCTTCCGCGTCGATCGACAGGGAAGTGGCAGCTACGATACCGTCGTACCGAAATTTCAAGAATTAGTTCGCCGGCGCACACAAGGCACGCACTACATTCGCGGCACATTCACACATGCCAACGCCGATTTTCTCAACGATATATTGCATCTTCTGGAGCTCGGGTTTACACAAATCAGCATGGAGCCGGTCGTGTCACCTCCCGATATGCCGTACGCGCTCACACCGGACGACATTGTTTTCATAAAACAACAGTATGAAGAGCTCGCGCGCCTGATGATTCAACGCCGAAAAGAAGGACGGCCGTTTACGTTCTACCACTACATGACCGACCTTGAACACGGCCCCTGTATTTACAAGCGGATCGCGGGCTGCGGCTCCGGGACAGAATATTTAGCGGTCACGCCGACGGGCGACCTCTATCCCTGCCATCAGCTGGTGGATAATCCCGCCTTTCTCATGGGCAATATATGGGACGGCATCACAAATACGGCGCTTCAGAACACCTACCGCCACCTCAATCTTTTGTCGAGAAAAACTTGTCGCGACTGTTGGGCACAGCTTTACTGCTCAGGAGGGTGTGCCGCCAATGCGTTTCATACGACCGGTGACCTTTTCGGAATCGATGAGAAAGGGTGCGAGCTTTTTCGCAAACGCATGGAGTGCGCCCTTGCGATCAAGGCGGCAGAAGCACTCGACGGTTAGGATGCACTTCGCGGAATGCGCTTTTGCCATTAAGGCGACAGAAGCACTCGACAATTAATTTGCCCTCCCAAACGAATTTTGCGACACGTCGTTGAGGCACATCCAAAACGACCATCCCGCCGTAGCATCTTGCAGCGACTTGTTCGTATCGCGTCTATCTCTCCACATGTCACATAAAGACGCCAGTCAAAATCATCTTGTTCACGTTGCTCACGATCAACGAGCATGAGAAAATAAAACGTCATCAACCAATCCGAATCGCGCGACCGGCCGTGTTGCGCTCGGGCAAGAGTCCCTCTTCCGAGTCATAAGCTTTCAGGCCGTTGATGTAAACTTGCTCAATTCCGACGGGCGGGTCCTCTGTCTCCGCCCCTTCCGCGACAGTGTCCGGATCGAGGATCACGAGGTCAGCAAAATAGCCTTCGCGGATGAGGCCGCGCTTCGGTATCCGGAAGCGCTCGGCCGTTTTTCCGGTCATGCGGTGTATGGTATCTTCGATCGGAATCTGTTTTTCACGTGCGAAGCGCAGGAGCATCGGAAACGCGTCGTAAATAGAGTCGTACTGTACGCCTTTTTCTTCGTACCAGGCATCTGTCATATAGATGGACTGCGGATGAAGCATCAGGCGATCGACGATTTCTTTGTTCTGGTAAGATCCCATCAAAACGCGAGCCTTGAAATCGCTATCCTCGCAAATATTAAGGTATACATCAACCGGCTTTCGCCCTTCTTTTTCTGCAATTTCACTAATAAATCGCCCATTATATTCCGGATGTTTTTCCCCTGCGTAGGCCAACTTGATATCCGCAAAACCAAAGCCGAGCAGGCGTGTCGTGATTGCAATGAGGATTCGGAGCTTGAGCTGTACCCACGGTGATTTTCGAGCTTCAATATCGAGCTGCTGATACCATTCGGGAAGTACGACAGTAATCACCGACATACCGTAGTTTTTAGGGTACATGTCAAAGCCGACCTTGTAGCCGTCGCGCTCCAAGTTCTCCAGAATCTCAAGCGCCTCATCGACATCTTTCCATGTTGACCGACCGACGAAAATGAGGTGGCTGAACTCAAGGTGACATCCCGTCGCTCGCGTCAGATAATCGAGCTCATCCATAGCGCGCAAAAGATGGCTGCGACCCAAGAGGCTGTAGCTCATCGATCGCGATGACTCGGCGCGCGGGTGCACCGTGAGAATTCTGTCATACTTCGCGCAAAGCGCGGCCACCTTTTCAAGCTCTCCCATCGACGCGGATATGCCGGGGAGATACATCAAGCCAAGCGATATGCCCGCGGCACCTTCCTGGAGCCCTTTTTCTAACGTCTGCAACATGTTTTCTTCTTCTTCAGGCGAAAGCCCGACCTTTTGAAGACCTGCCGCCGCAAGGCGCGCCGTTCCGTGCCCCAGAAGCGTCGTCGTGTTAACCGGACAATTCTGATCGATGGCGTCCAGCCATTCCCCACATGACCCGAAGCGATCGGCAGGATCGAGATGGAACAGTTCTCCTCCTAGATCGTCGAGGAAAAGAGAATCTTCCGGAAAGCCTGTCGCTGAAAACCCGCAGTTCCCCACCACCATGCCGGTAATACCCTGTTTTATAAAGGTGTCAAAAAACCGCTCTTTCCCGTCGCGCCTGAGGCAAAACCAGTCGTTGTGCGAGTGAGCGTCGATAAACCCGGGGGCGAGCACCTTCCCTGCGACATCAACGCACTTTACGCCGGCGCCGTCAGAGTCTCCGCCACCTTCTTTCATTTGCGCAGAAGATTCTTCTTGCGAAACAACGACTACCTTCTTTTCTTCTTGAAAAGCGCGCGATTCTGAGCGACGGCGGATCTCAACGATGCGATCGTTATCCACCAGCACATCGGCCAAAAAAGCAGGCGCTCCAGAACCGTCTACAACCTTAGCATTTTGAAAAAGTGTCTTCATAAAAATCCCCCCCTGTTTTTTGAGATCCTGTCGTCTTTTCTCATCGTCTTTTCTCATCTTTTTGCAAGACGCGTTCTTTCTTATTTTCAGTAGACAATTATCACATTTTAACCGCACATATCACAAGATATCTTGTACATTATATTACAATTTGCTGAAAGCGTAAGCGCATGCACTAAACACAATGTTGCATGAAAAGCGTCGTGTTACAATAATGAGCAGAATTAAGATACTAATCGTGATGAAGGCCATCGCTTACAACGATTGACGAACTAGAAAACAAGGTGACCATTTTATGACAGAAAAAGAGAAAGTGAACCGTCTTCGCGCGCTTATGCGTGATCATTCCATCGACTGCTGCTACGTCGTCACGTCGGATCCGCATAATTCGGAGTATGTTGCGCCTCGCTATCAAACGAGAGCTTGGCTTTCAGGGTTTACAGGATCGGCAGGCACGGCCATCGTCACACAGGATGAGGCGCTGGTCTGGGCTGACGGACGGTATTACATTCAGGCGGCTAAGGAAATTGAAAACACGCCATTTTCATTGATGAAACTTGGCGCAAGAGATGTACTCGGACCGGAAGACTGGATGCTCGAATCGCTTCCCGAAGGATCTCGAATTTCCGTTGACGGCAACGTCTTCTCCGAGTCAAGAACAAAACGCCTCGAGGAACGCCTTGAGAAGAAAGGTATGTCGCTCGTGACGGATCTCGATCTTGTCGGCGATATTTGGGAAGATCGCCCTAGTCTTCCAAAAGGCGCGCTCTTCCTACATCCGATCGAGTACACCGGTCGCACCGCGATGACAAAAATCGACGAGGTTCGCGAGCAACTTGGAAAAGATGGCGCTGATTACGCATTATACGTGGGACTGGATGATGTCGCGTGGCTGATGAATTTCAGAGGAAAAGATATCCCTTCAAGCATGTTGTCGCTTGCCTTTGCGCTCATTACATGTGACGAAGCCTTCCTTTTTATTGATCTTGATAAAGTGACCGATGAGATCGGCGCCTATTTCAAAGGACAAAAAATAACCCTGCGCCCTTATAACACCGTTGCTCAAGCGCTTAGCGAGCTTCCGGAGGGAGCCATTGAACTCAATCCCAAGCGCGTCAGCCGCGCGCTGTTCCAGGCGCTCCCCGCGCATATCCGCGTCATCGAGAAAGAAGATATTCCCTACCTTTCAAAAGCGGAGCTGAACAATACCGAATTGCGCCATCAATTTGCGGCTGGTGTACGCGAGAGTGTCGTCATCACCCGTTTTCTTTACTTTGTGAGAAAGAAAGCCGTCGCGCTCGGCATGGATGAATACGATGTCGCAGAAAAATTACACTCCATCCGCGCCGCGACAGAAGGTTTTATCAATGAAAGTTTTGCGACAATTTCCGCATACGGTCCGAACGCCGCCATGATGCATTATCAGGCAACGAAAACGAAACGGAGCCCTCTCCAAGCGAAAAGTTTTTATCTGGTGGACTGCGGCACTCAATCGCTCGACGGAACGACGGATGTCACGCGCACCGTTGCCCTCGGGCCGCTGAACGACGAGGAAAAGCATGACTTTACGCTGACGCTGAAATCACACATCGCTCTTGCGTCACTACCCTTCCTCAAATATTCGTGCGGTATCGCGCTCGACGCTGTCGCGCGCTCCGTCATGTGGCGCCACAACTTAGACTACAAATGTGGAACAGGTCACGGTTTCGGATATCTGGCAGGCGTACACGAAGGCCCGCAAGGATTAAGTAACAGTCCGTCCTCTCTCTATCGTTTCCGCGAGCACAACGTCATCACGATCGAACCCGGCGTTTACCGCGAAGGCAAACACGGCATCCGTCTTGAAAACGACTATGTCGTCTTGAAAGTCAATCAATCGATCGAAACACGTGACGGCAAACCGGAGTTGATCGAAGAACCTGAGAATATCAATGAGGCAGGCGATCAGTTCCTGCGCTTCCAGCCGCTCACCTTTATCCCGTTCGATCGAGCCTCCATCCTTCCGGAAAAGCTCACTTGCGAAGAAAAAAACTGGCTCAACGACTATAACCTCGCCATCCGCCGCGAAGTCGCGCCTTTCCTAGAAGGCGAAGAGTTGGAAGATTTAATGAAAGAAACGGAACCCTTTTAAATTAAGAAAAGGAACAACGGAAATGAGCCGCACATTTTCTTCTTCAACCGGTCAGGTCAAAATAAAAACTCAAGCGCCCATGGTATTTGACGCCTTATATTCACCGGGCTTAGAAGAAGAAAACCAGCCTCTCGGCAATGACACAGATCGCAAGATAACGCTTGGCACCGCCGTTCCGGCAATAAATTTAGGAGACGTTGAGAGCAATGCCCGCGCCATCCGGGATCAGATGACAGAAGCCGAGGAGCTGGGGTGCGACCTTTTGCTTTTTTCTGATCTGGCGCTCACAGGTGCGACGTGCGGCATGCTTTTCTTGCAGAAAACACTTCAGGAAAGCTGCCGGCACCATATCGTCCGGTTGGCGCGCTCTACGAAGAAAAGCTCAATGATCACAGTCCTGACAGTGCCGCTTGTCGCAGGAACACACTTAGTGAAAGCGGCTGTCTGGCTCTCTGGCGGACATGTTTTATGCGTGATACCGCTTCATCCTTCAGGCAACGGAGAGCGCTCTATTTTCGTGAATCCTTCGAACATTTACCCCGAAAGCATTCGGATCCTAACCGCAGACCTCAACGCCCCTCATTCGTCGAAAACGCTGCCTTTTCGGGAAGGTTTTGAAATGGAAATACCCCTGTCCTTCGACATCCCGGACCGTGAAAGACCCGAAAGGGAGCGATCCGGAAGAGCCCGGTTCGGACCAGAGCAAAATGGTTTTCCGTCTGATTTCAAGAAGGATCTTAACACGCCCTTTTACGGCGACGTTTTACAACGCGGTTTGAGCCTTGACGATATTGACACCGATTTGGAGCGCTGTTTGCGCAACTCGCAGAAAGGCGGAGAATCTTGCAGCATTCGTGGGATTCCGCTTTTTATCTCGTGGGAATCGGCACCCCTTCACATTGATTATCCGCTCCCTATCCCCTCAAAAAACCTTGTATTGGCGCGTCTTGGCCGGGCGATTCCGCTTTTTTTGCTCCCCGACACTCAGTCTGAATGGACAGGTGCCGCGTCGGCAGGCCGTAAGGCTTTGATGCGATTTGCAGACGAGGAAGGCGCCGTCGTAGTCTACGCAGGCGCAGGCGCCGGAGAATCCGTCGGAGAAGGCGTTTTTGCCGGACGCCGTCTTATTCTCGCAGGGCAGCGCATCCTTGCCGAAAGCGACCCCTTTACAACAGGCATCACGTGCGCGACGATAGACCTAGATAATGCTTTTTCATCCGACGCGGACAATTTTCTCTCGTTCGACACGGGCAATGACCCTTCTGCCGAAGAAGACGATGTTCTTTCTTCTGACAGGAGTGACGATCTAACGACCGACGGAGGCGCTGTTCCCTCCGCCGACGTGGACGACGATCTTGATGACAGTTCGGCTGACTCCATTCTAAAGCAAGACGATTCCACAGTTTACCGTCTGTCGATGTTATTCCAAAAAAAGTATTCCCTCCAAGTAAGTAAAGACACCTTGCATCATTCCCGTTTTCCTCTCATTGAGGCGCCTGGTGTCAGCCGCCGAACGCTTTTCACAGAAACGTTGACGATTCAGGCGCACGCGCTCGCGACGAGGCTTAAAACTGTAGGCGTTCGCCCTGTGCTCGGCCTTTCCGGCGGGCTTGACTCTGCCATCGCTTTCCTTGTGTGTCTCAAGGCGGCGGATCTTCTAAGGCATGAACCTTCTTTTGTCTTGGCATGTTCCATGCCTGGACCCGGTTCTTCTAAAACATCCGTCAGACTTGCCCGCATACTTGGCGAGTCGGCAGGCGTCGATTTTCGAGAGATACCGATTCATCGTGAAACGGCCTCACATCTGGAGGCCATCGGACACGACGGAGTGACGCACGATGTGACATATGAGAACGCGCAGGCAAGAGAGCGAACGCAAATCCTCATGGATCTTTCCAACATGGAGAAGGGACTCGTCATCGGCACGGGCGACCTTTCAGAAATGGCGCTTGGCTGGTGCACATATAACGGCGACCAGATGTCGATGTACGCCGTCAACTCGACCCTCTCCAAGACTGTGATTCGCCTGATGGCAGAAGAAGCGGCCGATATGCTGGAAGGCGGCTCTCTTTTCCCGAAAATGGCGCCGGAAAAAGCCCGAGCGATGGCCACGGCATTGCGCGAAATCCTCGCGCGGCCTGTGTCGCCGGAGCTCCTTCCGCCTCACGCAGACGATACGCTCCGTCAGATTACAGAGGATGCTGTCGGACCTTATGAACTCGTCGACTTCTACCTCTGGCATTTCGTTTTCTTAAAAGAAAAACCGTCCGACATCCTAGAATTGGCCGTCCATGTTTTTCGCGACACGTATACGCGAGATGTGTTGAAACACTGGCTGCTTTCTTTTATTCGACGCTTTTTTAATAGTCAATTCAAGCGCAAGGCAGCACCCGACGGCATAGCCTGCTTCCCGTGGCAGATTGTTCCTGTTAGCACATGGTACATGCCATCCGACGCCTCATCTCAGCTCTGGCTTGACGACCTTTTGGAATAAGACGTCAGGGAAAAGACAAACGAGGGCAAAATAGCCCTAGAACATATAAAATGCATGAAGAAAGCGAAAAATAATCGAGTCCGACGACGCCTTTCATTCGTTTTCAGTAAAATAAGATCTACCGGAGAAAACCATGATTTATCTTGACCATTCGAGCACCTCTTTTCCGAAAGCACCCGGCGTAGGTGATGCGATCAAAACGACCTTAGATGAACACGGCGTCAATATCGGACGTGGCAATTACGAGGAGGCTTTTGCCGTTGAGGCGGAAATCGCCGAAACGCGCCAACTTTTAGCGACCTTTTTCGGGTATGACGATCCTCGGCAGGTTGTTTTTACACCAAGCGTCACCTATTCGATCAATATGTTCTTATACGGTTTCCTTCGATCGGGAGATCATATCGTCGTCTCCGGCATGGAGCATAACGCTGTCATGCGCCCCGTCACGCAGCTTTCTAGGTTGCGTGATATTAGGTTTAGTATCGTTCCCGCCAACACACGAGGCGAAGTCTCGCCCGACGATGTTAAGAAAGCGATTCTGCCCGAGACAAGAGCTGTCGTTATGCTTCATGCATCCAACGTGACCGGCACCCTTTTGCCGGCCGCGGAGATCGGACAACTGTGTCATGACCGTGGTATATGTTACGCGCTCGATACAGCACAGTCGGCAGGCAGTGTGCCTATCGACATGACCGCAATGCATATTGATTTTCTCGCGTTCACGGGTCATAAGGGCCTGCTTGGACCTCAGGGTGTCGGCGGTTTTATTGCAACGCGAGCGCTTTCGTCTGAGATGGAGCCGCTCATACTGGGCGGTACGGGAAGTCAGTCCAATCAGTATGAACAACCCGAATTTATGCCTGATAAATTTGAAAGCGGCACTCCAAATATTCCCGGCATCATCGGGTTGCGAGCAGCATTGCTTTATCTTAAAAAGACGGGCATCGAAGACCTGCATCGTCGCGAAATGGCGCTTACGTCATTATTCCTTGACGGCTTAAAAGAGATTTCTGGCGTTGTGCCTGTAGGATTAACGGGCATAGAAGGTCGCACCGCCGTCGTCTCCGTCAACATCCCTGAGAAAGACAACAGCCTTATTGCCTATGAACTGGAAAGACAAGGCGCCATTAAGACTCGCGTTGGTCTCCATTGCGCGCCACTTGCCCATAAAAGTCTCGGCACCTTTCCCGAAGGCACCATCCGCTTCTCCTTTGGCGCGACAAATACTGAAGAAGAGATCCGCACTGCCTTGGAAACACTTTCAAAAATCATGTCCGAGTAGATTTCAAGCGAAATGACGGCTGCCTAAAACATTTTTCAAGACTGTTTTTCATCTTTGTCACCGTTTTGAAATATTTATAGAGCCTAAAATAAGTTGTTAACATTTGAAAAATGAGTTGTTAACACGGTATTTGCAGTTTTGTTAATAACTTTATAGTTGTCAACATTGCATAATCATCGTGTTCATTACATAATTTTGTCGTATCAGGACTCTTGGAATGACGCCATTTTTTATCAACAAAATCTCTCTTTTTCAACAAAAAACAAGTCACAAAGTGTTAAAAAAAACGCGCCCAAAAAGTTACCGAAAGGCCTGATAATATGGACTTTTTTAGGTTGACGTCGATTCTTTTTCTGGTAGGATAGTGAATACGTACTTTTTCCGGGCAAGGCGAATGACCCCCATTTGGAAAGACCTTCTTTTGTTTCGATGCCTGCCGGTTATGTGTTTTTGGGCCTGATGAGATGTTGTTGTTTTGGAGCGTTAAATGGTGAATTCTGGAATTGATGCGAATGCGATCTGGCAAGCCGTCTGTCAGAAAACGCTGAGCAAGGAAGTAGATCCTCTTAATTATCGCACGTGGTTTTTGAACGTGAAGCCGTATATTGCATCCGATCGCGTCTTCGGTTTGTCCGTGCAAAATAAACTCGCACAGGATTTTCTGAAACCTTATAGCAATTTGATTGAGGACGCTTTACGCGATCACACGCGCGTGCATTACAAAACGGAGATAACAGTTTCTCCGAACGGTGAAATGCCGACATCTGAACGTATAATAGAGCGTGTTCCTGCCGAAAGCAGCGAAATTTCGTTTAATGGTAACGGTACAAATTCTTTTCAGATGGGCGTTTTCAATCCGAACTATACGTTTGACACATTTATCGTCGGATCCGGCAACCGTTTTGCGCATGCCGCCTCCGTCGCCGTGGCATCGATGAAAAGTCCACGAAACTATAACCCTCTGTTCCTTTATGGCGGATCCGGTCTTGGAAAGACACATTTGCTGCATGCGATCGGTAACAAAGTACGTCGAATGTTTCCTGAAAAGCGCGTCGTATATGTTCAGACGGAGCAGTTCGTCAACGATTTCATCATTTGCGTGCAAAAAAATGAGTTCGAGGAATTCAGAAATCATTATCGCATGGCCGATATGCTCCTGATTGACGACATTCAGTTTATCGAATCAAAAGATCGCATGCAGGTCGAGTTTTTCTACACTTTTAACGCGCTCTATGAATCAGGGAAAAATGTTGTTCTTACATGTGACAAACCGCCACAGAGCCTATCTTCCTTGGTAGAACGCTTGCGGACACGCTTCATGAGTGGTCTGACCATTGACATCACACCGCCCGATTTTGAGACTCGCGTCGCGATTTTGCTGAATCTTTGTAAGACACACGGCGTAGATATCTCGCCGGATATCATTCAATATATCGCAACGAATGTGACGACAAACGTTAGAGAAATTGAAGGCGCCTTTAAGACGATCAGCGCTCTTCAGATCATGAACGTCAATGTAACGCTTGATACAGCCCGTCAGGCACTTCAAAACATTATCCAACCCGGAGCGGTGAAAGAACTCGACATACCGCTGATTATGGAAATTGTGGCCAATTACTATAACGTCACAGTTAACGATTTAAAATCAAAGCAACGAAGCCAGAGAATTGTAGAACCACGGCAAATATCGATGTATCTCTGTCGTAAAAAACTAAACAAAACACTTAAAGAAATAGGATCAGCATTTGGCGGTAGAAATCACGCTACAGTTTTGCATGCCTATGATAGAATAAATGAAGAATTAGTAATAAATACAAATCTTCAAGAAGCGGTCGCTAACATAGAAGCGCGTTTACAATAAATCAACAATTTCATTAACATTTGTTGAAAAACAGGCGTTTATACAATGTTGACAAAATGTTAATTAAAATAATTCGTTAATAACTCGTGGTTGTCATAAATAGGTAACAGTTATTTAACGAATTTTTAACATAACTAAAGAACTGGTAAATCAACACTGAGATGTGTTTTGCACAATATTAACACTAAGAAGAAGAAGATCGATGAATTATCTTAGTAATAATTAAAGAAGAACGCGGGAGGCAACAATGAAACTGACATGCTCTAGAAACAATTTGATTGAAGCACTTAATACCGTTCAGAGATCGGTAGCCGTCCGCTCAACGAATCCTGTTTTAGATGGTATTCTCATGACGGCTGATCAGTCATTGATTCTCACTGGTTATGATAATGAAACAGGTATTGAATACCGCATGGATGCCGATATTTCCTGCAAAGGCAGTATTGTCGTTCCGGCAAAAATAATGTTGGATGTTGTTCGCAGTCTTCCGGACAACAATGTGTACTTGGAAGTAAAAGACGATACGGTGTTGCTCGTAGAATCAGGAAAGAGCGTCTTTCACATTAGAGGATATGCGTCTGAAAGATATCCGGAAATCCATTTTATTGAAGATAAGGTGAAGATTGAAATCGAGCAGAAAAAGTTGAAGCAGATGATCAATCAAACGATTTTCTCTGTATCAAGTGACCTCGGTCGGCCGATTTTGATGGGACTTAATCTTATTTGCCGTGACGGCACAATGACATTGGTCGCGCTGGACGGTTTTCGGTTGGCCGTTCGTCATCAAATGATTAGAGGATTGTCAGAAAACATTAATATCATTATTCCTTCAAAAGCGATGGGTGAAATTGCGCGTATTCTGAAAGATTCCGATGATGAAGTGACCATTTTTCCGTCACACAATTATATTATTTTTTCTTGTGACAATGTCAAAGTAGTGACTCGTCTTATCAAGGGTGAGTTTTTAGACTATAAGACCATCATTCCAAGAAATGCAGAAACGAGCCTGATTATTGCTCCGGACGTATTGCTCGCGGCCGTAGAGCGCGCGTCCATCATGATCGAAACGGACGATCGTCGCTTTCCTGTCACGTTTTATTGTGAAGGCAAAGACATCATGAGGGTGACTTCTAAGACCGATATCGGTACAGCACGTGAGGAAATTCCGGTAGCTCTTAGCGGAGAACCGGTTGAAATAGACTTTAATCCGCGGTTTTTCATTGAAGTGTTGCGCCAGATTACCGATGAACGCGTGTTGATTACATTTAATGGTAGCCTTGGACCGTGTTCTATTAGACCGGAAAACGGCGACGAATTTTACTACCTTGTGCTGCCGCTGCGGAGATAAACTCCCAGTATGCGCCTATTATCGTTAACGCTGGAACAGTTCAGGAATTATGAGCAGCTTGACCTATCGTTCCCGTCGGGAACACAGGTTTTTTATGGCGCTAACGCACAGGGTAAAACGAATATTTTAGAGGCCATTTATCTTTGTACGTGCGCACGTTCGCACCGGACCGGTCGTGACGACGAACTCGTCCGTCATGGACAGTCTTCATATCGAGTGAGCATTCGTTTTTTAACAGATCAGAATCTTGAAGAGTCTCTCTCCATTGCGTATCGGATGGCTACATCATCAAAGTTGTCCTCGAGAACGATCGAATACAACGGTTTTGAAATGACACGCGTTGCAGATCTGATGGGACTTTTTCACGCCATTATTTTTGCGCCGGAAGATCTTCAAATCGTAAAAGGTGGACCTGCAGAAAGACGACGTTTCATCGATATCATGATTTCACGTACAGACCGTGCCTATTTTCGCGATCTTCAGGAATACTGGACAATACTCGGTCAAAGAAATCGTCTGTTAAAACACATACGAGATACAGTTTTTAATCTTTCCCGCAATCATCGTAATAAACGTTCTCCGGAACCTAAAAGTACTGAACAAGAGGCTCAATCCGGAAATGATGTTCAACAAAATATGAACACATCTGATGAACAGAAAAAGCTCGACTCTTTTCAATTTAAAATGGATAATTATCTGCATCTTGACGTATGGGATCAGAAGCTGGCGGAAGTGTCCTCTTCGATTCTTAGAAAACGCCTTGATTACACGAAGTATCTTTTGGAATATGGATCTCTTTCTCTCATGCACCTAGCATCGCTCAAAGAAGAGCTGTCTATTTCGTATCGAAGCATTTCGGGTCTTGATCATTCCATGACAAAAAGTGAAATCGAGACGCATTTTTTGAATCGGTTGAAGACGGCTAGAGATGACGATATTGCGAGAGGAAGTACCTCACAAGGTCCTCACCGTGACGATCTCTTTTTCACACTTAATGGGCAAGACGCGCGTCTTTATGCGTCACAAGGTCAGCAGCGATCGATTGTTCTTGCGCTTAAGATGGCAGAACTTGTAATTTTATCACGCCGTACGGGCGAAAAACCGATTCTGCTCTTAGACGATGTTCTCTCAGAACTCGATGCGTCGCGTCGGCATCAATTGTTGGACATTACAAGCGGCCACCAAGTTTTTATCACATCTACCGACGTCTCTATGTTTAAGCCATGGAACGGCCCTTTACACTTTTATGCCGTATCAAAGGGAACTGTTACGCCGGAACATGTCGATGAATCTAAAGAAACTAGAAAAGAATCTATGCCGGAGCAGGCTGTTGAAGCTAAAAAGTGAAAAAAGAAGTTAAACTGGTTCATGAGATATGGAATATGGAAATATTAAAATTCACATATTAGAGACTGCGTGCTGTGTAAATCGTGCGAATTAAAAGATCATAGAGAACCTCAATAGGCAGAACGAAACAAACTGCGTGCTGCGTAAAGCACGTGAATTAAATAATAATGAATAAGAATACAAAATGAATGCACGATGCTAATATGTTGCGTCCTAAGCTAGGTGCAGACAGTAAGACGTAGAATTACAAGGGCGATGTAATAATATGAACATACTTGTAACAGGTGGAAATAAAAGCGGTAAAAGTGCTTATGCCGAACGCACGGCACTTCAACTTTCAGAAGGAACACCTGTTCTTTACATTGCAACGATGAAAGCAAAAAGTGACGAGGATTTTGCCATTGTTCGCCGCCATGAAGCCTATCGTCGAGGCAAACCTTTTAATGTCATAGAGCAAGAAATGGATTTAGAAACGCTTGTTTTCCAAAAATGTAAAGTCGCTATGCTGGAAGATTTGCCTAATCTTGTCGCGAATGAGATTTTTGACGGAGGTTCGGTTGGACGAATTGAGTCGGGAATTCGGCACATCGCAAGTATGACGGAGCATTTGATTCTCATAACGAACGAAATTGATTCGGATGGGATTCGTTATACGGACGAAACGCAAGCGTATATGCGCGAACTCGGAAGAATTAATGCTGCGTGCGCTGTTTGGTGTGATCGTGTGATCGAGTGTGTTGTTGGCATACCGCTGATTTTGAAAGGGGAACCGTTGAGATGTTCTTGAGAGCTTGCTTGATGGCTTTTTCGATGTATACAGCGATACCGATGCCTCGCTTTTATTATAAAAAGGAGGACGGGCGTTATGTCTTCATCTTTTTCCCATTGATCGGCATGGTTATTGCGGCGTTTTTTCTATTGTGGCAATGGTTTGCCTTTTTATGGTTCGGCGCCGTTTTGAGGGGCGCAATCTCTACAGCCATCCCCATATTAACAACTGGCGGCATCCACATGGACGGTTTTTTAGATACCGTCGATGCGCTGTCATCCCGCAAGACGCGAGAAGAGAATCTGCGTATTTTAAGTGATGTGCACGTCGGCGCGTTTGCCGTAATTCGTGGCGTTATCTATATGATTGTTATGTTTGCGCTGTTGGCCGAGGCGCCTTTCCGACTGACGCTGCCGTTGGCGTGCGGCTTTATCTTGTCGCGTTGCGTAGCTATATATGCATTGTTACTGATTCCGAACGCTAAAGGAAGCGGAATGCTCTTCGAATGGCAACATCAAATGCACCGACCGTCCGCATTTTTCTCCGCACTTATTTTTACACTCATCGCGCTTGCTCTTTCGATATGGAGCGCTTGGGCGCCCTCTTTGATCGCGCTGCTTGTTGTAGCACTCGTTTTTTTGAATTTTCGGCGCATCGCCCGAAAGGAATTTGGCGGCATCACGGGTGATTTAGCCGGATACCTTATCCAGTGTACAGAGCTTGGTTGGACGTTTGCGCTGGTTGTCGCCGCTCAATTCATTTAACATGGATGTAACATGGATGAAGACAGGACGAGATGGATTGTGAAAGAGATAAAGTCTATCATCTATTATCACAAATTCCTCCGACGGCATCGTTCTTAGGAGGCACTGCTCTTGCTAGAAAAAGGTAAATATCGATGAAGCTCATTATTGGCGGCGCATATAGTGGAAAAGAAATATACGCAAAGGAACACCTCTCTGTTTTTCCGGCCGATTGTACGCCAGAAGAAGCGCTTAAGGCTCCTGCCATCTTAAATTTGCAAGAGATATTGCGTACATTACTTGAACGCAATGAAAATACAGACTCATTTATCGAGCAACTCATTAAACAGAACCCGAATGCCGTAGTTATATGTGATGAAATAGGTATGGGCGTCGTGCCCCTTGATCCTTTAGAACGGCAATGGCGAGAGGCGACGGGACGCGCTTGCTTCGCGCTTGCGAAAAGTGCTGAAAAGGTCATACGCGTGATCTGCGGAATTCCCGTTGTTTTAAAAGGTTAAAAAAGCTAAAATCCAAAGAAAGCCGAACGAATCGTCACTTCTTTGTCGAGGTTTCTTCTCCTATTGGCTAAAAGGCAGAGACGCTGAAGACCATATTAAACTGGACGCCCCGCGCTTCTCACTGTTCAACTTACTTTGGCATCTCGGCTTAAAAGGCTGAAATATTGCTGTAATAACTGATATCACGTGCTTCTCACCCTTTCTTATGATATAATATTTATGGCGTTAAGCGAAAAATATACCAGCAATTGGAGTTATATGTACGTCCATATCGGATCAGATATTTCTGTCCCGGCACACTGGATAATTGGAATTTTCGACTGTGATCAGATTACGCTTTCAAAGGAATCTGTTCGTTTTATTGCGGAAGCAGAAGCGTCGAATCGTCTGAACTGGTTAACGAATCGCGTGCCGCGCTCTGTCGTCGTAACGATGGATCGCGTTTACTTCACTCCCGTAACAACGGCGACATTGAGAGCCCGTTGTTATGGAGCAAAGAGATAGGCAAAGAAAACAGTCGATGACGGTTGAAAACGATTGAAAGAAAAGAAAAACTGTCAGAGCTTTGAAAAATAGAAGATGAACAAAAATACGAAGATCGTCTGAGAGCGATCTCCGGAGCAATATTATGACATCACGAGTCATCTCGATTACAGAAATAATGAAATTCTGTCCACAGAAGAGACGATTTCTGATGCGTTCAATTGAGGAAAAATATGATAAACGATAAGCATAATACAGACGATAAGCGTATGTCTGCAGATCTTCATGATGAGGAATTGCAGGAACTTTTGCGTCGTGCAGAAGAAGATGCCGTGCAATCATCGGCTATCGAGAATAACACCAAGAGACGCGGTGTTTCGGAACATGCGGAGACAGACGAATTTGGTGAATTGATCAATCTTGCAGACAATGTGTACGCACTTTCGGACACAACCGATTCTTTTAAAGAGAATATTAAGAATTTACCGGTTGAACTATCCGATTTTGACACGACAGTCACAAATTCCTATGACGAAGAGGACATTCAGGTTCTCGAGGGTTTGGAGGCCGTGCGCACGCGTCCCGGAATGTATATCGGAGACACAACACTACGAGGATTACATCACCTGATCTATGAGATTGTTGCTAACTCGGTTGACGAGGCGCTCGCTGGCCGTTGTGACTCTATTAATGTGACAGTGAATCCGGATCAATCGGTGCGCGTGGAAGATAACGGCATCGGTATCCCGGTAGGTATTCACCATCAGATGGGGATTCCCACGGTCGAAGTCGTACATACGATGTTACACGCCGGCGGTAAATTTGGTGGCGGCGCCTACACCATCTCCGGCGGACTTCATGGGGTTGGCGCAGCCGTAGTCAACGCGCTGTCAGAATGGATGGAAGTTGTTGTCAATCGCGATGGAATGTCCTATTTTATTCGGTTTGAGCGCGGCAAAACGACCGTTCCTCTAAAGGTTCTAGGCGAGACAGACAAACAGGGTACGATATCTACCTTTAAGCCGGATCCGGAGATTTTTGATGAGACAGAAGTTGATTTTGAAGCCATGATCACGCGATATCGTGAAATGGCCTTCCTAAACCGTGAGGCGGCGTTTACCCTCATTGACGCACGTCAGGATCCGCCTGTGATTAAAAAGTTGCATTATGAAGGTGGCATTGTCTCCTTTGTAGAGTATTTAAACAGGAATAAAACGGTACTCCACGATGTGCCAATCTATTTTTCAGACACCATGGACGATTGCTTCGTCGAAGTTGCCATTCAGTACAATGATTCGTATAGCGAGAATGTATATTCCTATGCCAACAATATCGCGACCATTGAAGGCGGTTCACATATGACCGGTTTTCGCTCAGCGCTAACCAAGACCATCAATGATTACGGGCGAAAGTACGGTTTCATTAAAGAGAAGGACAAAAATCTACAGGGCGAAGACATCAGAGAGGGGATGTCCGCCATCATCAGCGTCAAACTTCAAAGTCCTCAATTTGAAGGGCAGACCAAGACGCGCCTTGGCAATGCGGAAGTGCGCACCGTTACTGAATCAACAGTCAACACAAAACTCATGCAGTTTCTTGAGGAAACTCCGCACATAGCACAATTGATTTTAAATAAATGTGTGTCGGCTTCGCAAGCGCGAGAAGCAGCGCGCAAAGCGCGCGATCTGACTCGAAGAAAAAGTGCGTTAGAAAGTAATGCACTTCCTGGTAAGCTCGCTGATTGTCAGGAAAAAGATCCGACGTTCTGTGAACTTTTCATCGTTGAAGGAGATTCAGCAGGAGGTACGGCAAAGAACGGACGTGAACGCAAATATCAGGCAATTCTTCCCCTCTGGGGTAAAATGCTGAATGTTGAGAAATCACGTGTAGACAAAGTGCTCGATAACGAGAAACTCATGCCGATCGTGATGGCTCTAGGCGCAGGAATCGGTAATGATTTTGATTTATCGCGACTTCGCTACCACAAGGTTATCCTGATGGCAGACGCCGACGTCGACGGATCACACATTCGCACACTGCTTTTGACGTTTTTCTTCCGCTACATGCGTCCACTTGTCGAAGCCGGTCATGTCTACATTGCCTGTCCACCACTTTACCGCGTTTCTCAGGATAAAGAAGTACACTACGCTTATGATGCCGGTGACGTTGATATCATCAAAGACCAGACCGGATGGAATAACCCGAAGCTTCAGCGCTTCAAAGGTCTTGGTGAGATGAACTCCGATCAACTATGGGAAACAACCATGAATCCGGAGAAGCGTAAACTGCTCCGTGTGAAAATTGGAGATGCGCAAAGAGCCGATGAAACGTTCACCCTTCTCATGGGTGATCGCGTCGAGCCACGTCGTGAATTCATCAGAGCCAACGCAAAACATGCCACTCTCGACAACTAAACTACTGAGAAAAACACCTCCGGATCTTTTGGGTTTTTCTTATTTGTGATCGCTTCTAGCCATACTGTGAATTCATCAAGGCCAACGCAAACGCACCACTCTCGACGACTAATTAAGAAAAGCGCCTCCAGACCTTTTGTGCTTTTCTTATTACCGATCGTGTTAAGTCATGCAGTGGATTCATCAGGGCCAACGTAAAACATGCCACTCTCGACAACTAACAAGAAAAGCACCTAGATCAATAGGTATGTGCATCACGACGACACGAGTTTGATTCTTCGTTGATGTGCAGGTTTTTATTCTTTGAAATCAAATATAGACGATGTTCTCAAAATCGCAGGATTTAATACTTTTTGTATCTGCGTTTTGGGGAATCTAAAGTATTCGATCCCTCTGAGTTTTGAGGGTGCCCGGTAATTTTGACGTCACAGAACAAGAGCGCGAGGGTGCAATCAGATTTTTAACGTTAAAGCCCGTACAATACAGGATTCACGTGTCATGCATAGTTGCCCTATAAATGTTTCACGTGAAACATTTTATAGTCATTAGGATTCACTGAAAAATCCACAAAGAGGTTTTTATCATGCTATCGCAATATAACACGGTCGCCTTTTTACGAAAACTTTTCGAATGCTGCTTCGAGTACGACGAGTTATTACGAGAAAATAAATCGGGACGAGTGTTTCACGTGAAACATTTTGTGAAATCGTTAATACGTCAGCGACATCACGCTACGCCTAAATTGGGAGCAGAGATCCTGAACTAGCGATGCAGTCGATCTACAGCGGAAAAAAGTTTTGAGTCATGCATGTTTCGCATATTCCGAGAGTAGTGTGTAGCGCATTGCGACAAAGTCAGAAGCAGACATCATGATTTGCACCAGTAGAAGAGAAGCTTTTTACTCTGATCTGTGGTTGGGATATCATGTTGCACATAGGCTGGGAGTTGAATCTTCTTTGTTTCTTCCTCTCCTCTTTCCTTTGTCATGTATCGCAGATGCAAGGAGATGGCTCGTTCATTCTTTGACCTCACTACCTTCCTTGTATGTTTCGCACACTAAAGGAGTAGGGCAATTTCTGATTTTAGGGTTTCCAATATTCTGAGGATGTTTCGCAGATGCTGAGAGTAGAGAGATTTCTGGTTTGAGGTCTTCCTGCATTTTGATTAGATTTAGAACATGCTAGGAGTAGAGAAGAAGCTGGCAGAGTGTATATTTTTGGATAACTCACGAATCGTTCTTTCCCTTTCTCTTGGCTTTATGCCGTTTTGGTGACTTTTAGCAGGGTCGATTTGCAACAGCAGTTGGATTTAGTAGAATGCTCATTTATACTTATGACTGTAAAAATATTGCCAGTTCGCCACGACTTTGCTGCGGCGTTACCGCTATGATCCTATGATTATGATTTTAGAGCGTGACCGTAGGAAAAGGAGTCTTTTTTCGACAAAAAGACATCTAAAGGTAGCTGTTTACAGGCAATTGAGTAGGCAGATCGGCCTCCATTCAACTAATATGGTTTACAGCAGGAACAGCATCTCAAAGAAGCGATGTGCCTGTAATGAGGGCAGTGCGTATGACCGCAGAAGGACCGCAGAAAAGGTATGATATATCAGAAAGAAGACGACAATAATGAGCCAAAAGAAAGTATCCTTTGAAAATGACTACAACACGGGTTGCCATCCTCGCTTATTAGAAGCGCTTGAAAAAACAAATGCATTATTCACAACGGGCTATGGCCATGATGAGCTCTGTGAAGAAGCGCGTAATCTCATCAGGAAGGCTTGTTTAGCGCCTGAAGCAATGGTTCAGTTTGTCATGGGCGGCACACAGGCCAATATCATTGCCTGCGTCGCGGGTCTGAAGCCTTGGCAGGGTGTATTGTCCGCGAAAACAGGACATATTAATGTTCACGAAACGGGCGCCATAGAGGCTGCGGGACATAAGATCCTTATTACCCCTTCTAATGACGGGATTATTGATCCGGATGCGATTGATCAGCTCTGTAGAGCTCATTATGAAGATCCAAGTGTTGAGCATACTGTACAGCCGGGAATGATTTATGTTTCTTTAACGAGCGAAATGGGCACGATTTTTAGTTTGGATACGCTTAAGGCATTTCGCCGCGCGGCAAACAATTGGAATCTCTACCTTTACGTCGATGGTGCTCGATTGGCCTCAGCTCTCACTTCCAGTGTGGCGACCATTACGTTGCCGGATCTTGCGAAATATACTGACATGTTTACCATTGGCGGAACAAAGTGTGGCGCATTATTTGGAGAGGCTATTGTCGTGACGAACAGTGATCTCAAAAATACTTTTCGTTACATTATTAAACAGCGAGGAGCTATGCTCGCAAAGGGTCGTTTGCTCGGTGTTCAGTTTTGCGAGTTATTCAGGGATGACCTCTATTTCGAGATAGGGCGTCATGAAAACAGCATGGCTCTCATGTTAGCTGACCATTTCAAGGAACGAGGCTATCACTTATATATGCCTCCTGTTAGCAATCAGATCTTTGTCATATTTGATGAGGAGGATGAGAAGATATTTAAGGAACGTGCGATCTTTGAGCGTTGGGCCGTGTTGTCTGATCAAACGCGTGTCTGCCGCTTTGTTACATCTTATGCAACGACACCGGAGATGGTCTCGGCCTGCTTTAGCGGCACGTGAGAGGATATATGTACTCTATGCTGTTCCGAGGGGTTCAGACAATAGGCAAACAGACGATAGAATAAGACATGAAAATTTTGCAGGATCGAAATACGAGAAAATAAAAGGATGAATGAATGATCATTGCGGTTGCCAATCAAAAAGGAGGCGTCGGAAAATCCACGACGTGCATCAATCTTTGCAGTGCGCTAGCAGAGAAAGGCAAGCGAGTTCTTTTGGTAGACTCTGATCCACAAGGTAACTCCACTTCCGGGCTCGGCATTTCAAAAAAGTCACTAGTTCTTTCAACGTACGAAGTGTTGGTGAATGAATCGTATTCATGCAAGGATGCCATCCTTAACGTCAGAAAGCGCATGGACATTCTTCCTGCAACGATTGATCTTGTCGGAGCAGAAATAGAGCTGGTTGATGTGCCTGATCGTGCGTATAGGTTAAGACAGCTTCTCGAAGAGTGCAATAACAGTTATGACTATATCGTGGTAGATTGTCCCCCCTCTCTTGGATTATTAACGGTCAATGCGTTGACCGCAGCGGATACCGTTTTAATTCCTGTTCAGGCAGAATATTATGCTCTGGAAGGACTTATGCAGCTTATGGCAACGCTTGATCTTGTTAAGCGCAGTTATAATCCTGAACTCCGTCTGGCAGGTGTTTTTATCACGATGTTTGACACGCGCACCCAGCTTTCTAAGCAAGTGAAACAGGAGGTCGCCTGGTACTTTCAGGACAATTATCTTGAAACATTCATTCCGAGAAATGTGCGCCTTAGTGAGGCGCCTAGTTTCGGACAGACCATTTTTGAATATGATAATCGCTCTAAAGGAGCTAAGAGCTATCGCAAGTTGGCAGAGGAATTGTTGAGACGCTTTTCAAGCAAGCAGTGGAAAGAGAAGGAAACCGGCACGTTTTGAAAGGACGACGTATGGCTAATGGGAAAAATAGGCAGAGAAATGTTGAGAGAACGCGTTCAAAGAGTGCGTTAGGACGAGGATTAGGTGCTTTAATCAGTGAGCAATCTCTTGCTCGAGAAAAAACAGAGGAGAGCGGAGAGCGTGTTTTAATGCTCCCTCCAAGACAACTTATTCCGAATGTGACTCAACCTCGTCAAGAGTTCGATGAGGAGAAGTTGCAGGAGTTGGCGAATTCCATGGCAAACCAGGGCGTGATTTCACCGCTTATCGTGACATCTACGGAACAGGAAGATCAATATATGATTGTTGCCGGTGAGCGCCGTTGGCGTGCGGCGAAAATTGCCGGAATCAATAGAATTCCCGTGATCGTGCGGGATCTGGACGATGCTGAAGCACATCGCCAAGCATTGATTGATAACGTCGTCCGAGAGGACCTTAATCCCGTTGAAGAGGCGATGGCCTTGGAGCGGTTGATCGATGATTACGACATGACGCAGGAGAATATTGCGTCTGTTCTTGGCCAGAGCCGTTCAGCAGTCGCCAACAAGTTGCGTTTGCTAAAATTGCCGGAGCCGATCCTTGATTTAGTCCGAAAGGGCAGCCTCTCCGCCGGACATGCCCGCGCTATTCTTGCGCTATCAGACGCAGCGGCTCAGAATCGCGCGGCCGATGCTGTTTTGGCAAGACAACTATCCGTTCGAGATACGGAACGAATGGTCAAGAAAATGGCTCTTCCGTCTCCACCGAAAACAGAAGTCGATCAGAGACAAGCAGATCAGCTACAGGCGCAGATCAAAGAGGTCGAAGATCGTTTGCGCCGTGCCTTAGGCTCAAAAGTGACACTTAATGAGTCGCAAGGAAAAGGCAAAATCGTTATTTATTATCATTCTGGCGATGAAAGAGAACGTCTAATTGACCGACTCGTCGGAGCCTAACGTTCATTTTGAACTTATTTGCACGCTAAGTTGCGTGTTAAACGGTGAGTGAATAATGAAGCTTAAACGGATCAAACAGTCGTCGCTTCGGCGAATGTCTCCTTTAGAGGAGCGGCAACGATTGGAAGCGCTGAAGCAACGTATTTTAGCGCTACTTTTACCAGTTGCGCTCTTTTACCTTGGTTACTGTGTCCATGGATTGTGGCCTGCAGGGAACAAACATCTTCTCGCGTACGACATGTACCATCAATACGCACCATTTCTTCTTGAGCTTCGTCGCAAAATACTGTCGGGCGAAGGACTGTTCTTTTCTTGGAATGGTGGCCTCGGCGTCAATTTCTACAGCTTCTTTACCTATTACTCTGCTAGCCCTCTTAATCTTTTAACGATTCTCTATCCTGCAGAATATATTGCGGAAGCCATCACCTTGATCACACTGTTGAAGCTTGGTTTAGCGGGGCTTTTTTTCAGGGATTTTTTATCAGGAGCCTTTAGGCTTGATGATCCGTTGTCACCGCTCTTCAGCACTTTTTATGCGCTTTCCGCGTGGGTTTACGCTTATAGCTGGAATATCATGTGGCTAGATACTCTTGTATTCTTGCCTGTTGCTGCCTACGGCTTGGTGCAGATCATCAGGGATCGACGTCCTGTTCGATTTCTCGTTGGTACAGCGCTCATTCTAATCACGAACTACTATACGGGGTTTTTTGCCTGTGCATTTCTTTTCTTACTTTTCTTTGTCTTCAATGTTCAATTCAGTCCAAATAAAAAGAAATCGTTCTACGGGCTAACGTCGTTTGTGATCTTCATCGGGACTTCTATTCTTTCCGCGTTGATTGCCGGAGTAGTTCTCTGGCCAACGGCGAAAGCTCTCACCATTACTTCTGCCGCCGGAGATGTCTTTCCTAAAGGGTTTACATTTACACAGCCTGCCTTGCGCACGCTCATGCGTATGACTCCTCTTCGCAAACCTGATATCATGTCCGGGCTCCCAAACATTTATAGTGGCGTCATCACGCTTCTTCTGCTTCCCGCGTTCTTTTTTAAGACAAAAAGAACGTTTAAAGTGCGCGCGGCATACGGTATGTTGCTCGGATTCCTTTTCTTGTCGTTACAGTCAAGGACGTTAAGTTTCCTCTGGCATGGAGCTCATTATCCAAATTCTCTCGATTTCAGATATGCCTTTGTTTTAGTCTTTCTTGTGATTATCATGGCGTATCAAACAGCAGGAGATGCGTTGAAGTCGAAATGGCCTCTATTGGGAGCTACCGTAGCCGCAATATCGATTCTCCTCCTATGCGAGCAAACTTGGGATGTCGATGATACTCTCTCGCATTGGCGTTTGATCGCAATGACGGTTTTTGGTATCTCTTACCTCGTCGCGCTACGTAATTATGAGCCGTTTGAGAATACACTATCGAAACAACCTAAACTGACAAAAGGCGTTCCTTACTTGTGCCAAAAGTTAAAAGGATCGAGGCGTCAACAAAAAGAGAGCACGTTGCGTAGCAGTCGTAATAATGAAAAAGAGAATAGGGGTGATCTCGGATCTCTGCAGTCCAGACGCGAGCCAAATCATCTTTTGCATCGCGGAAGGGAATGGATTGCGCGCTGTGCGACCCGTATTTCTTTTATTCATCTCCCTGCGGTTGACCGTAATGAGCGAAGAGCAAAAACCGGCCATCGCAATGCAGCGCTTGCACTGTTTTTTCTTGTTGTGTTTGAACTGCTATTTCATGGTTTTACGAACGCCGCTCTATATCAAGAAGTAGCTCCTCTGGGGGATCGACAGTATTATCTTGCCAACGACGCCGCTCGCGAGGTGTCGGCCTATGTGAAGCAACTTCGCGCAGATCACGCCGGACAGCATTGGCGCTGCGAGATGTTGCCTGATACATGTGTCAACGACCCGATGCTTTTTGGATATCCGGGATTTTCTCTCTTCAGCTCACCTTTCCCGAAATCCTCGATTCCATTTTTTGAAGATCTCGGTTATCCCGTAAACGGAGTGAACAGCTTCCAATACAAAGAGTCAACAATTGTCATGGACAGTTTGCTTTCCATCGATTATCAGATCGTCCGAAACGATCGTATCTTCGACGATCGAATTCGACAAGAGATAGCTTCCGGAAAGACAATGAAATTGCTAAAAAATCCGGATGCTCTTCCTTTTGGTTATTTTGTTTCACGTGAAACAATGGTGCTCAACATGGAAGAAATGCCGGTTGACGCGTTAGATGTACAGAATCGTTTGGTCGCCTCCTTCGGTGGCAACATGACTGTTTTGGAAAAAGAGCAGTTCGATCCATGGAATTTGGAAGGATGCTACGTAGAAAGGACGGGAGATCCTTTTTCATTCCGTGTGTTAAGAGAAGAGGGAAATGAAGAGTGGGCATTCTTGGTGTATGACGTTCCTAGAGACGGGCAGTATTATATTTTCTGGGAAGACGAGACATGTCGAATCAATTATGCGAACGGATTTATCCGTGATCAGGAATTCTTCCATTTAGGAACGCAGAAGACAGGTATCGGCGACATGGGATTTCTTCTGAAGGGAACTCAGATTCATTTTCGTGTTCGTATGCCTTCTGATCGAAGGATTGACGGAACTTTCCGTGCTTATGTAGGTCGTTTGAATGAGAAAGCATGGCAGGAAACGAAACACCGCTTGTCACAGCATCCGTTGCGCATGGAGCACTTTTCTTCAGGATCGTTCTCTGGAAAAATAGAGGCGCCGGAAGAAGGTTGTCTCTTTATTCCTACAACATGGAATCCTGGCTGGCATTTTGAAGTTGACGGAGAGCCTGTTTCCCTTGAGAACATACGCGGTAGCTTTATTTTGATTCCCTTGAGTTCAGGTGAACACACAATATCAGCGCGGTTCATCCCAGATGGTTTTTATGCCGGACTTTTGATGACCCTCGGAGGATTGCTCCTCGCGGTGGTTCTATTTATGCTGCCACGGCTTAAAAGGAAGAGAGATGCAAAAAAAGATCCGCATCGTGGTATTATGACGCAAGCAAATGGTCACGGAAGATAACAGAATGTTCATTTTTTAACTCTAGATTGGGCTAAGAGCAAATAGAATTGGCCGGAATTGGTCGACGCGGCTTGAGATAGCAGAGAAATAAAGAGACAGGAGCGCCTTATGGAAACTCTAGAAACATCCGTCAAATATCAGTTTGATAAGGAAATGGTTCAATTTGTTAAGCAACTTGAGATCAAAACGGCGATGTTTGGATATGACAAAACCGATGTCTATAAAAAATTCAAGGATCTTTTGGTTCGAGCGCGATCCTTCTGTGGCGATGCTGTTGAGAAGGAACGGGCAAAAATCATAGGCCTAGAGCAGCAACTGGAGGAACTTAAAGAAGCCATGAGCCTGATGGATCAAAAAGCGACTTGTCTTTCCTCTTCTAAAGACAACGATACGGCGGAAGAGGATATAGCTGGCGAAGGAGTGACAGTAGCGGTAACGAGCACAGCATTGCAAGAAAAAAGCGATCCCTTTGTTGCGGAGAGAAGTAGCATCGAGGCACAGGAACAGATAAGTACACGGAGGGACGAGAAGTGCGACATGCTTCCTCAAACACAGGACGAAGTGGAGCGTTTTAAAGAACGTTATTCGGCTATCCAGGAGCAAATCGTTGCGCTCGAAGATGAAAACAGTACACTAAGAAGCAAGCTCGATCAACAAACTCTGGCATTCGAGGGGATGAAACGAACGCTGTCGGATGCTAAAGAAGAGCACAAAGCTCTTGAAGAACAGCTTTATGCTCTTCTTTTGGAAAAAGAGGCGCTAAAAAAGAAGCTTAAGGCATATGCTGAAAAAGAAGAAATCTTAAACTATTCAGAGGCAATTCTTGAGGAAGCGCGTCTTGAAGGAGAAAATATCGTACGCGAAGCGCGTGTCCGTGCCGAGCAAGAGCTGTTCCTCTATCGTGCCCGTCACCGCGATGAAGAACGCGCACATGAGGAGAGAATTGCATCGCTTAGAGAAGAGAAGAAGTCTCTGGAACAGGAATGTTTGAGTTACAGATCGTATATTGGACAAGGTCAAAATCTTATGCAAGAAATGAAGGCCTATATAGAGCGTTTTGATGCGGGCAATTTAGAGAGCGGGCTTCCAAACGACGCACACATCGGGGACACTCGTATCGAGAATGATCACGCTAAAACATGCGATACTTATCTTGCCCAAGATAAATCGGACACGACAGCATCAGATGAGTTAGCGGAAGCAACAGTAGAAGACGATAGGTAGTGTTCATCCGTTCCTTTCCTATGTCCTATGTCTGCCAAGTGAATGTGACATTGCTTACAGACGCTTAGAAAAGAGGTAAAGCTCAAACCTAATAACGTCTGCGAGTACGTTCTCTTTCGTCCTCTTCTTTTTTGTTTCGCAATATTAAACTTGTCAACAGCCCTAGAGAAAGAACAAGCAAAAGGGAGGCCATGATGACGACAATGGTTTGGGCATAGTCTCGGCCTTCTGAAGAAGATTGGGAAGGCAGTTTTTCCTGCGGATCGGCAGCCAAAGATGTTGTCGTCTTCGGATACTCTGTATTGCTGGAAGGTGTATTCGTTTCAAGAGGCTTGGCTTCCGGCGCACCCACGAGAGTAACAGGCGATCCATCAGCAGGCCATTGCTTTTCCAGAGCATCGTAAAGGGCGTTGTGATCCCGCAAGTTGTCTCCGCGGCGGTAAGCGCCAGTCGTTGTGATGATAACTAGCGCGTTACCGAATGTCCTGTAAGACGCGAGGCAATAACCCGACTCCTGCAAAGATCCTGTTTTACCGCCCTCGATTTTTTCTGTGCTAATACCTTCCAACACACCCGTTGTGACGATTGTGTGAGTGAGCGTATGACCACCTGGCCGCAGATTAGTGGGTTCTGTCCGATATGTGCGCGTTGAGATAATTTCCTTGAGAAAAGGTTTTTCACAAAGGGCTTGAAGAAGTGTTGCCATGTCGCTCATGGTCGAAAGATTATTCGGTTCGAAAAGTCCAGACGTATTCGTAAAGTGCGAAGCTTTGAGGCCAAGATCTGCAGCGTCTTGATTCATCGCATCGATGAAGGCCGCGCTATTTTCGGCAAGTGTTCGCGACAGGAGTCGTCCCGCGTCGGCTCCGGAGGGTAGCATCAGGCCATAAAAGACATCCTTGTAGGGCAGCGTCTCGCCCACGCTCAAACCCATAACGGAAGCGTCTTTTTCGTTAAGGCCTTCGAGATCAGAAGTGGCTACTGTTACTGTTTGGGAAGGATCTATCCCCTTCATTTCCATTAATCTATACGATGTATAGAGGGTCATCATCTTGACAAGTGAGGCAGTGTAGACTGGATCATTTTTTCGCAAGTCAACGAGATCTACGACTTCCCCATTAAGATAAACGCGCATGCACGCTGCTGTGGAGTGTAACGCAATATCTTCTAAAGAAAAAGAAGCGCCGTTGATTTTTCCCGTTTGCAATGATTCTAAAGCAACCGTTGTAACAGGAGCGGCGATCATCCATAAGAAAAATATCAATAGTAAAATGTAAAGAGGAATCCGAACAAGCAAAAATGAGAGACCTTTGCAGGCTCCTTTCTTGTGTGTGCTTTTAGCGACGGGATGATATGCGCTGAAGGCCTCGCTATTCCTAAAGGCAAGGTAAGACGCGTTCAAATCATTGTTAATAAAATGAGAGGAAGTACAGGTGTTCATATTATTATTTCTGTTCTGCGCCTCGACATTCTTATATTCTTTGAGGAGAGAGACGGCGTAACAGATTGCTTTCATTCGATTTGATGCTGTTTTCATTACTCCTTACACGTGTAAACAGGAAGATATTTCTGCCGCCTATTGTCGTAATCCACACTCGTTTCACACTGTGAAGCACTAGTTTGGCATCACGTTTACGTAATAGAGTGATGCTCTTTTCTTTGCCTGCACGAACAGGAAAAGCTACTGTATTCACAGTATATATCTTAGCAGTATACGCCCTAGATGAAAGATACTAATATGCTCTCGATCTCCTAGGCATCCAAGCAAGAATTGTTGCAGAGGATGTCACCATTGTAACGTATTTTGCAGAGCGTTCTGCATGCTGAGTCTGATTAAAATTATTGTCGTCCGCACTGAAGGCTTTGCTCATTCTCCTCGAAGTCCTTATTACGGGAGAGTGCAGATCTTTAAGAATTATGTTTTTCGCGGTATGATACGAAAGTAGTGAAGCGTAGAGAAAGCAATAAAAAATACTCTTAAGACGATCATCTGTAAGGGAATAAAACTGGGGCTGGATTTGTATAGGAGGGATAATATGGCAGATACAAAAAATATGCTTGATCAACTCGACTTTAGAATCATCGATGTCGAAAGCGATGATTATGGACAGACATTGCTTCTTCGCCATGAAATCCTTCGCAGACCAATAGGCAAATCTATCGCGGAGGATGACTTGTCGCGTGAAAATGAAGATTGCATTCTCGGTGTTTTTCACGGAGAGCAGCTTGTTGCGATGGCGACTCTAAAGGATTCTTCCCCGGAGGAATCAATTGTTCGATATGTCGCAGTGGATGAATCTTGGCAACGCCAAGGCATAGGGACGGCAGTTATTCGTCGATTGGAAGAAGAGGCGCGGAGAAGCAACAAAAAAAGCATACGTTTGATGGCGCGCGTTAGTGTAGTGCCTTTTTATGAAAATTTGGGCTACGAGAAGAAAGGGGATCCCTTTGTGCCCGATAATCATTCGGTCGTTCATGTTTGGATGGCGCGCGAATTGTGATGACATTGACGGCACAGCGGTGGCGATACAAATGTGATGCTGGGACAAACAGAGACCAAAGACGAATACAAAAGCCAGAGCCTTCATCGTTCAAGAGGTTAATGAAGGGAGGCTATAAGTTGGTATGAACGTACAATCATTTCAGAATGGCCTTATTGCACTTGCTGTGCTTTTCGGTTTTTTGTTTCTTGGCGCTTTCCTGCGTGCAAAAGTTGCGCTGTTTAGGCGATGGATGCTTCCGGCATCAGTTATCGGCGGGTTCATCGGTCTTCTGCTTGGGCCTCAAATTTGGGGAGAACGTGCGCCGCTTCCTTTCCCAGAGGATTGGACCCTTCTCTGGCAAGTGCTTCCCTCGATTCTCATCATTCCGGTGTTCGCTGCTTCTCCTCTTGGCATGTTTATGGACGGCAAAAAAACGAAAGGGCGCCTGCGCGCGATGTTTCCGACGGTACTCATGATGACCGGAATATTCTCTTTAGGGGGAAGCATACAATATTTGATTGGATATGGTGTGAATATGGCCGTCACAGCAGTCAGTCCCGAAACAGAACTTTACAGAACGTTCGGCTATGAGCTTGCTCAAGGATTTGCCGGAGGACATGGCACAGCGACTGCGTTAGGCGGTATTTTTCAGGATTTTGGTTTACCTTGGTGGAAGACGGCTCAAGGCGTTGCTCTTACGACCGCAACGGTTGGTCTGATTGGCGGAACGTTGCTTGGGTTTATTTTTATTAACCGCGCCTCGAAAAAAGGATATCTCAAAGCGCGCAGCGTAAAGCAGGGAGTTTCACGTGAAACTCTTCAGGGGTATACGACCGATATTCAGGCGCAGAAGAGTCTTGGTCGCGAGACGACGATCGGGAACTCCATCGAGACCCTTTCAGTCCATCTTGGATTGCTTATTCTTGCCTCGGCGTTGGCTATTCTGTTTTCCCGCCGGATGAGGGTGTGGGTTCCGAATCTTTACCTTCCTGTCTGGTTCTATGCGATGCTGATGATGTATGGCATAAACTACATATTGTTGAAATTGAAACTGAATTGGCTGATCGATACAAAGGTCAAATCAAGAGTCACCGGCGCGCTTTCTGAAATAGCGATCATTGCAGCCATAATGACAATCCCGATCAAAGCAGTGTCGACATTTGTTGTACCGATTCTTATTATGTGTGTTTTGGGATTTATAGCGACGTATTGTGTTACTTTTCCGCTCTACCGTCGCGCATTCAAAGATGATTTTGCGTTTGAACGGGCGATTATGAGCTGGGGTGTCAATACGGGCGTCATGATTACCGGCATCACTTTGTTAAAGACGAGCGATCCTGAGATGGAATCTCCAGTGATGAATGATTTTTCGATGGGTTTTGCGCTGATGAGTGTGTTCTCTCTCTTTATTACGCCGCTAGATTATCAATTTATCGCAAAAGGGAGCACTTTTCAGCTCTTTCTTCTCAATATTGGCGTCTTCTGCTTTTATGCGTTAGTCGCTTCGCTCGGAGTTTTCCTTAAGCGAAAGCAGACACACGGAAACGAAACGCATCATTCGTAAAGAAAAATATGTTGACGTGTTTTTGAAAGATAAATGTTGATACAGCAACTAATGTAAAGAGTTGGTATTATCGCCGTTTTGCCAGTAGTAAATGAGCCATGAAACGCGTATTTTTATGTATAATAAAGTAAATTCTTAAATGGAATCCGGTACTAACCGGTATACCTGAAATCAGGAGGTACGTATGAATAAAACAAAAGGCGAAGTTTGGATTGCCATTGGCTCAATCGGACACATTGTGACGTCAAGCCTGTCGGTTTTGATAGGTATTTTGCTTGCGATCGGCGTCGGAATGCTCGGCGGAATTTTGTCGAATCTAGTGTCAAGCGGTTATTCTGAGTATGGAGACGTAAGAATTCCCGGTGCCTTGGGAGGTGCTTTGGGTGTTCTCGGAACTTGGGCAGGTGTCTTGATCATCGTTTCTGGAGTTGTCGGTATTTATCTCGCCGTACAGTGTTTCAAACGCAAGAGTGATCTGCAACGCACAACGTTTCCGCTTGTCGTCGGCATCATTTATTCCGTGTTTGGACTCATAAGTGTGATTTCGGCATTCAACGTTTTCGGATTGATCGGTCTGTTCTTGTCAGTAAGTCTTCTAGTTGGGGCGATCCTGAATAAGCAGCAAGCAACTGCTGTAGGAGCGGGCTATGCGCCTCCGGGTTATCAGCCGACGCAAGGTTATCCGGGACAGGGTCAATACGGCTATAACCAAGGGACATATGGGGCGCCTCAGCAATCGCCGTACCAGCAACCGGGATACCCGAATCAGCCGCCATATCAGCAGCCGGGTTACCCAAATCAGTCGCCATCCTATGGACAGCCTTCCTACCCCCAACAGCCTGGTCAGGGAGGTCCCGAGCAGTATGACGTGCAAAGGCAGCAGCATCAGTCGCCGCCCGGTTACGAAGTTCCCTCACAGTACGACCCGTCACACTACTATTCTGGATCAAACCAAGGGCCCAAAGAATAGTAATCTGTCTAAAATGAAGGGATGCTTATTAGACCTTCTTTTTAGAGTTGCAGCTCGCGGTGAAACAAATCTCTTATTGAACAGGAAATGAATAAGAGATTTGTCGGTACCGATGATGTCAAATCAGTAAGTTGCTACGTCGTATCATTTCTTTAAAGGAAATGAATTTCGTCGACTTAACGTTACTTCAAGGTTAAAAGCCTTCAGAGGTGATGATCGATACAAATAGGCCGCTTTAACCCGATGTCCAAAAAAGGGAGGCGGCCTTTGTTTTTTCGAAGAACGAGGATCGTAAATCTTCATGGGCAAAGTGTATGAAGCTCTTCCCACGTCCGTTTTGAATGTGATGCGTCGTCTCGAATCACAAGGATTCGAAACGTTTGTTGTCGGCGGTTTTCTTCGCGATCTTTTTCTAGCAAGAGGAACGTCTGACATAGATTTGGCGACGGCGGCACGACCCGAGGAGGTCGACCGCGTGCTTTGTGATCATGTGGTCATTCCTACAGGCATTCAGCATGGAACAGTCACAGTGCTCGTGGAAGACCGATCGATTGAAGTGACAACCTTTCGAAGAGACGGTACTTATGCCGATCATCGTCACCCTACGGCTGTAACGTATTCTGAAACGATTGGAGAAGATCTTTCTCGTCGAGATTTCACCATCAATGCGCTCGCTTGGAACGAGAAGCGCGGTCTCCTAGATCCTTACGGCGGCTGTGACGATCTGAAGCGATGTGTAATACGTGCCGTCGGCGATCCCGCAGAGCGATTCAAAGAAGATGCGCTTCGGATTTTGCGCGCCCTAAGGCTTAGTTCAGAGCTCCAATTCGCAATCGATACTGCGTGTTCAGAGGCTTTGATAAAGCACGCCAATTTGCTTCGTTTCGTCTCGTGCGAGCGGATACGAGAGGAATGGCTTCGTTTGATTCAGGGATCTGCTGCATCACAGGTGATGTCTCGGTATGCAGACGTATTGACACCGGTGATTCCCGGCATCGCAGAGCTACAGCAAAGAGGTCTTTACGAGCGATCTCTTAGACGACAGGAAAACGTTGTGAATGATCCTGTTATGCGTCTTGCCGCGTTTTTCTATGACTTTGGAGAAGATATTGCAAGACTTACATCGATGTTAAAGAAACTACGGTTTGACAACGCGACGATCGATCGGGTTTCCCGGCTTGTCGGAGCAAAAGCGCTGACCGTCACACCGGATCGTCGATCGATCCTAATGGCGATGCACGAACTTCAACCGGACTCATTTTTTGACACGCTTGCCATTCGTCGCACAGATGCGGTGGCGGTGTTGCAAGGGTGTGAGCAAGTTGATTCTTCAGAGCAGATAACAACCGATGACATTGACGAGATCGATCATATCGAACAAATAGCGCGTCGGCTTCTTTCCTCGGGCGAATATCTGACGCTGCGTGATCTTGCCGTCAATGGGCAGGATATGCAAGACGCAGGCTATGAAGGCAAGAAGATTGGCCAAAAACTTGAAAAAGCGCTCTTTTCTGTGATGTTAGAGGGTGTTCCTAACACAAAGGACGCCATATTGCGCGCTTTGCGGAAGGGCGAATAACGTCAAAGACGGTGTGATGTTAGAGGGTGTTCTCAACACAAAGAACGCCATTCTACGCACAGCGAAGGGATCGCCATGAGGATGAATAACATCAAAGTCGTGTTCGCGCTGTATTTTTCATGATTGTGAGAAAAGGTACATTAACGAACTCTTCGAAATTCAAGCTGTACATCATCGCGATCGGTAATGACGAGGCGATCGTTCTCGATGTCGTACGTCATGGAAAATGAGATTGTTTCAGAATTGTTGAGTTTAAGCAATATTTTCAAGTTGCCTGAACGGCTAGAAGTGTATGTCAGCCGATCGTTTGCCTGCATTTTTTGCAGTGACACTTGATCGTCCGAAGGAATGGGCGCGGTGCCGGCCGAAATATATAGGATGCCGTCAGAAGAAAATTCAAATAACATGCCGGCCACATAGCCTTCTTCTTGAGAAGATATGAGTTCCCATGTTCCCGTGAGCGATTGATTTTTCTTGCAGGCAGACATCACAGGCAATAAAAGAAAAAGCATAAGCGCTGTGGTAACAAACAGAACTCTTCGGCGAGACATCGGCGCACTTTTTAGTTGATCGGAATCCTTATCCATATTCATTCAATACACAACGCAAGTCCTTCTTCGCGTGGTGTGCCCATGTAATCGGCTCTGCTCATGATCGACAAGAAACGCATATTTTAAAAATTATACAAAAAAAAGTTCGATTTGTCTCATTTTTCTCCTTTTTTGTCGAAAGATGACAGTGACGATTGTGAAGGAGATCGTTTACAAGAGCAGTTATCACGAGTCAGCGCACTGTGTGAAAGTTCCTTGACGGCGCGGAACATTTGACCTGGGACCTGAGAGATTGTGTAGGAGTGAGGAAAAATCTTTGACGGCACTGAACGTTCTTTTCCCTATGTGGTGACTGTAGAAGCAGTCTCAATGAAACATGACTTTGAAGAAGCGCAGCTCCGCGTCGAACGTCGAACGGTGACAAGAATCGAAAACGTCATAGACCGTCAAGACTCCTTCAGCTACTCCGCGTCGAACGGTGAAAACAGTGTGTCGCTAAGTTATGACCCTGTTTCGGGAAGAGTTGAAATCTCCATGTACAGTGGAGATATGCGTCGTCAACTTCTTGACAATCACGTTAGGCGAGAAATCTCCATGTACAGTGGAGATATGACATAAAATGAGATGTTTCTATGACGGAACTGTCACAATCCTGTAATAATGAGACACAAGATGTAGTAGTAAGATCTTAATTGACACCCAATATAAAGTGGTTTATGATGCAGTTCCCTGAGTCTGCTTCTTTTGTTGAAAAAGTAAGAGAGGAAATGTGAGAATGAGTGTACTGTCGCCTATAATCAAGCGTTATTTTACCAAAGAAATAGAGACACGCCAGTGTTCAGTTTTTGACTTATTTGAATGGAAAACCGTCGATGTTTTGCTGAAGGACTATAAGACGGGCAAAGTTCTGACGGATATGAAAGGCTTAGAGTTTCCGAAGTTCTATTCTCAACAGGCCTGCGATATTATCGCGTCGAAATATTTCAGAAAGGCTGGTGTGCCGGATGAGCGCGGGTACGAGCACTCGATGAAGCAGGTCGCTGATCGACTCGTTCTGTTCTGGGTGAAGGCACTTATCGAGGAGGGCATGATCTCACAAGGTAAAGAGGCGGAAATTCTTTACGACGAACTGGTCTATGCTTTACTCTCACAGATGTTCGCGCCTAACTCTCCTCAGTGGTTTAATACAGGTCTCAAACTGAAATACGGGATTCCCGGCGGACAAAACCAGCTTTATTACTACGATGAAGAGATCGGCAAAGTCGTGATGTCAAAAGATGACTACACGCGCACTCAGGCATCGGCCTGTTTCATCATTTCCTACGAAGATAAGTTGCTCGGATCGCACTCGATTTCGGATGGGTACGTGACGGAGACGAAGCTCTTTAAGGGCGGTTCAGGCACAGGATCCAATTTTTCCGAGATTCGCGGAGAGGGCGAGGCGCTTTCTGGAGGCGGTCAGTCCTCCGGGCTTATGAGCTTTCTTCGCGGACTCGACCGTAATGCGGGAGCGATCAAATCGGGCGGCACGACACGACGCGCCGCGAAAATGGTCTGCCTCGACATCGATCATCCCGAAATAGAGCAATTCATCACGTGGAAAGCGCATGAGGAAGATAAGGTTATCGCGCTCTCTAAGATGGGCTACGACGCCGACATTGATGGCGAAGCATACCAGACAGTGTCGGGACAAAACTCCAACAACTCCGTGCGGTTTAGCGACGATTTCATGCGAAAAGTAGAAGCGCTCGATCATTTCCCGGAGGCGACGACATGGCTTCGCGGACGCCGCGACAACAGCGTCGACCGTGAAGTGTCTGTTCGCCATCTGTGGAATATTTTCAACCAGTCCGCATGGCGCTGCGCCGACCCCGCGCCGCAATTCGATGACACATTCAATGCCTGGCATACCTGCCCGGCCGGCGAGGACGGTGACGTCGGCGCGAAGCACAACCGCATCAATTCGACGAATCCTTGCGGCGAATATGCCTTTCTCGATGACACCAGCTGCAATCTTGCATCCATCAACATCCTGCGTTTTTACGACGCAAAGGAAGGCATATTCGACATCGAAGGGTATATCCACCTCATCAATATCGCGCAATTGGTTCTGGAAGCGTCCATCATCTGGGGACAATTCCCGACAGAAACCATCGCAAGAAAAACATGGGCATTTCGCGCGACCGGTCTCGGTCTCGCCAATCTGGCGTCTCTAATTATGAGCGTCGGCATCCCTTATGACTCGGAAGAGGCGCGTGCTTTAAGCGGCGCTTTGGCCGGCATTCTCACGGGACAAAGTTACGCTGTGTCCGCCATGATGGCACAACAATGTGGACCATTCTCGTATTTTGAGATCAATAAACCGTATATGTTTCGCGTGATACGCAACCACAGCCGTGCGGCGGGCGTGCGATTAGATGAACCTGAAGGCCTCGGTTACTGTTTGCCCATTATCGACCACGCTCGACTGGAGCGCATGCAATTCGGTTACCTCGTCGACGCGCTCAAAGAAAGCTGGACCAACGCAGAAGAATGGGGAAAAAAATACGGCTACAGGAACGCTCAAGTCTCGGTCATGGCGCCGACTGGAACAATTTCTTTTGCCATGGACTGTGCTTCGACCAGCATTGAGCCGTTCTTCTCACACGTCGTCTACAAGAAACTCTCCGGCGGCGGCTATATGAAACTTGTCAACCCGATCGTTGAGACAGGGCTCAAGAAGCTTGGCTATGCGGAGCAAGAGTGTGCCGATATTATGGATTACATCCTGCGGGAAGATGAAAGCGGTATGATTCTGGACGGCAAAATAGAAGGCGCGCCACATCTTCGCGAAGAAGACCTCCCCGTTTTTGACACGGCCAACCGTTGCGGCACAGGTGAAAGGTATATTCACTATCTCGGACACGTGCGCATGGTCGCCGCCATTACGCCTCTCATCTCCGGAGCAATTTCCAAGACCGTCAATCTTCCGAACGAAGCGACGGTCGAAGATTTCGCAAATGTAGTCCTTACCTCTTGGAAACTTGGAATCAAGGGGATTACGTTGTATCGCGACGGTTCCAAATTCGCACAACCGTTGAACCTTCGTTTGGGAGACGAAGACAATGGAGAGACGCCGCTCGAAGATATGCCATATCACGATCTTCTGAATTACGCGAGAGATGCCCGCTGTAAACTTGCCGAATGTCAAGAAGAACTGGATCGCGGCGAATACATTCACGCGCGCATGAAACCGCAAGGTATTCGCATGGGCGTCACCCATCCTGCGCAGATTGAGGATGTCAAGGTCTACATCACGGTAAACCGCGATCAGGACAACGAAATCCAAGAAATTTTCATGACAACGGATCGCGAGGGAACTCTCATTACAGGGCTTCTTAACTCTCTGTCCAAAACGATTTCAGTCATGCTGCAGTATGGCATTAAACCAGCCGCGATCTCGAAAATGTTGCGCGGCCAAAAGTTCGAGCCGTACGGTTTTGTTCAAAGGCATCCATATATCAAATACTGTTCGTCCGTTTCAGACCTTATAAGTAAAGTTCTCGACATCGAAAGCGGAGATTACTCCCGCGTTCAGGTACGTCCGAAGTCGGAAGACGGCGTCACCGAACCGGTCGTCAAACGCCAGATCAGCATGGCGGAACTCATCAAAAAAGATGCAGCCGATACGAAGGATGTAGGCGAACGCCTCTACGACGGATCTATTTGTCCGAATTGCTCCAGCACACGCATGGTTCTCAACGGAACATGTAAAGTGTGTCTTGACTGTGGCGAAACGACGGGATGTTCGTGATGCCATCGTTTTGAAAAGTGCGTAGAGTAATAACTGCGCATAAAGATACTGGACATGAGAGCACATCGCGAACCGGTGGAAGATTATAAAAGATAAATATTAAAACAAATGATGAATCGAGTCGTCAAAAGATGGCACGACCGGATAGACAGAATAAGGGATCACATATACAACGGGATCATCGATGACGGATGAAGCAGATCAGCCTGTATTGCATACGACCGTACGTAAAGGGACTGTTCGAGCTTTTCTTTGTGTGTAAAGAATAGAGCACGGACGGTTTTTCATAATCCAGAGTGTTATAATTAACGTAGATCGCCTTTTTCCTAGAGAAAAACGCATACTTAATACAGTCAGGAGAAAGACTATGAAAAAATGTCAATCATGCGGAGCTTCTATTCCGGAAGACTTTCGTTTCTGCACTTCTTGCGGTGCGAAATATACTGATCCGGAATCAGCACCGCCTTATGCAACGACGCCACCTGCCGATGGTGCGGGAGTGGCTCAAGAAGCTCTTTCACCAGCTGAAAACGTGCAGCCGCAGCCTGCGTACGGACAACCGACAAACGCTCCGCCTGCCTATCAGCCATACGGAGGTGCTCTTGAGCAACAACCTCCATATCCGGGACAACCTTATGGAGGAGCTCCGGCAGAACCGCCGCAACAGCCGCCTCCGTTCTATCAGCCATACGGAGGTGCTCCGGCGCAACAGCCGCCATATTCGGGACAACCTTATGGAGGAGTGTCGGCAGAACCGCCGCAACAGCCGCCTCCGTCCTATCAGCCATACGGAGGTGCTCCGGCGCAACAGCCGCCATATTCGGGACAACCTTATGGAGGTGTGCCGGCAGAGCCGCCGCAGCAGTCCTATTCAGGGCAGCCCTATGGTAGCCCTCAGGCACAGCCGTCGTATAGCGTGACGCCTTCACAGCCTGCAGATTCCCCTAGTGCGCCGTACGGAGCGCCGCCGAAGCCTCCTAAAAAGAAAAAGAGGTGGATCATTCCAGTAGTGGCCGTCGTCGTTGTCGCCGCTATCGTTCTTTTCCTCGTCTTTGGGACAGGCATATTTAGCTCTACGAAAGGCAAGTGGGAGAAGGCGGAGCGCGAAGCGTTCAAAATTTCTGAGGGTGAAGCGCTCTATCCGTTCAAGCAGGCCATGGATTACTTCTCTCAAGCTGAGAAAGCGGGCTTCATCTCCGATATCAGTGTGAATGTCGACATTCCCGATACGTTAGATGTTTCGATGTTCATTGAGGTGCTTTCCAATTTACGCCTGCACGTCGAAGGAGCCACCGATTCCAGCAGTGATAATCTACTTTTTGAAACAACAGTAGGTCTTGGTGCCAAGGGGAGTACGTCAGACTCATTGTCCGCGACCATTTATAACGTTTCCGACCATATTGTCATCGAAATTCCCAAAATCATTGACCGTCCGCTTCTGGTGCCCTACGACAAGATCGAAGGCGATATGCCCTTCAATTTCAATATGTCGTCCGGTGCAATGGGGAAAGCGAAAAAGTTGATGGAGCCGTTTACCGGCGAAAAAATGGACAAGATCATCAACGATGTTCTCGATATTTTCTTCAAAAATGTAGATAAACCTGTACTTGAAAAGGGCAAGTCGGTTACCGTTGAGGGAATCTCGGAGAAGTTCGATCAGTACACTGTCAAGCTGGAAAAAGATAATTTGATTAACTTCTTGAAAGATCTGCTCCAGTACGCAAAGAAAAACAATGACATTAAAGCGCTGATCGAATCCGTGATAGCAATGCAAGGCGGCGTGGGTCTGGACGTTGACGGCTTCATTGACAAGGCTATCGAGGAGATTGAGCAAAACCGAGAAGGTTTCGATGGCGGTATCCGCCGTATTCTGTATGTCAACGGAAATAATCAGCCCTGCGGCTGGTCTTTCGAAGCTTACCAAGGAGAAGGCGAAAAAGAAGAAATAGGTGCTACGGCGTCTTGGATGCATGTCCAAGAAGGAAATCGTCACGCCTGTCGTTTTTCTGCTGTCATGGAAGGCGGATATAGCGGTTTTGAGATGGTCAGTACCTACGAGGAATCGCAAGACAAAGCCAAAACAGGTAAACTGACGATGTATCAGAGCAGGCTTGGCGAAAACACAGAAATTATGACGGTGAAGTACAAAGACCTGTCGTTCTCGTGGAAAACTCCGATGCTAATCTTTGAAGGAGAGATTGAATTCACGGCGCCATCAGGTGACATGAGTGATCTTACAGCAAAGGTGAAAGGTTCCGCGGCGGAAAAAGGCGGAAAGCCTTACCAGGTCTTATCGATCGAGCTTGAAGGAAACGTCAACGGCGAATACGCAACATTCGAGCTGCAGACGGAAACACACATTCCGTCCGCCTCGGACATCAATTTAGGCAAGAGATCTCTTCCCGCGAACGGAGTGGATATCTCCGATCCTTACGCCAGGCAAGAGCTGATCTCAGACCCTGCCGTGATGCAAAAACTCCTGGCAGCGTTGAGTGAACTCGGCATCGATGTGGGAGAGTTCTTCCCTTCATATTAGGAGAACGTGAAGCCTACTTTGCAAAAGCAGGCACAAAAGGACGCGAGTATCGTGCCTCATAATAATGATCTTGTGGTGGAGCGCCTCAGCAAAAGCTGGGGCGCGCACCCCGTTTTTTCAAATATTTCATTTATACAGCCTCGTGGCACTATCTTTGGATTCAAAGGCGAAAACGGATCCGGAAAAAGCACACTCTTAAAGATCATCGCCGGCATTGTTCCGGCCGATGAGGGTGAGGTTCGCTTTGAATCAGAAACACAGAAAAATCGAATGCGCTGGTCGTCGTTAATTGGCTACGTTCCGCAAGAATTGGCCCTAGACGAGCGGTTTACGGTGCGTGAAACGCTGCTTTTTTGGGCGGCGGCGCGAGGTTTCCCGAGGAATGAACGGAAACGCTGGGTAACAATCGCTGAACAGGATCCGCTCATCTCATCTTTTCTTTCAAAGAAAATCAGCGAATGCTCAGGTGGAATGGCGCGCCGGTGCAGCTTGTTGGTCGGACTCTTAGGCGATCCGCCGATCTTGTTGCTCGATGAGCCGTTTGCAGGTGCTGACGAAGCCAGCCAAGACATGATGGTGGAGCGTCTTAAGGCTTGTCGAGCGCGCGGACAAGTCATCTTAGTGACGAGCCACGATGCGACACTCATCGATAATCTGTGCGATCGCGTTCTCCTTCTGCAAAAGGGCATCCTCTTGGAAGAAAAAGCCAACCCCTGCCCCGCAGCGTCGAGGATAGCAAGCGCGTCGCAACAAAGTGTCCCCGCAGATGAAAACACGGGAGCACGCTTTGTCGTCCAGCATGTCAAGACCGTGGGAACGAGCTGTGTCTCCCAGTCTGCCAGCATCACGGGAGCGAACTGTGCATCTGAGTCTGCCAACATCGCGGGAACGAGCAATTCCTCTCGACCTGCCAACATCGCGAGAACACGCTGTGCCGCCCAAGCTGCCAACACGCCGGGGAATGCGAGTGTCCTATCGGACGAGAACGCCGGCGCTTCAAGGTAAGCGAAAAGTATGGAGACGGCGGCATGATCCGTAAAGGCAGAGGCTGCTATTACAAGATACGAAAACGTCTCATCACGTTCGGCGCACTATGTCGGCGCGAGTTCAAGCTTACAGGCCGGTTGATGCTGATCTTTTTGCTTGTCATATTGATCATTGCCGGCGCGGCGTTTCTTTTTCTTTCAGATTTAAATGATGCCCGACATGATCTTAGCGAAGAATCATCGCCGATGGGGATCATTTCGATGTCAATCGTCGACGAAGATCGGTCGATACTCGGCAAGTTGGCGCGCGAATATTTCCTTGCTGTTCCCTACATCAAAGAGGTATATGACGATTCACTAGAGGAGGCTTTAGCGCGACTCGAACGAGACGAGATCGTTCTTGCCTTTTTTCTGCCTTCCGGTTTTTTCGATGAGGCGCGTTCCGGATCGGCGACACAATCCATTGAGCTTTGGCTGAATCCTCGTACGCCTAACGAAGCGGCCAGAATAGGAGACTTAATCCGGCGATACGAAAGCTCAGGACGTACTCTTTACAGCGGTCTCTACGGTTACCAGAAAGTATATGCTGAGATAACCGGCAACGAAGATAAAGGTTGGGACCGGACCACTCAGTTCGCTTTGCGTACGGCGTTTGAGTTTCTTGGGCGATTCCAATTTGCAAAAACATCGCAAGTCAAGGGGTATGACGTCGTTCTTCACTCCATCGCCGGAGTGCTGGTCGTCCTTGCCATGATACCCGCATTCGGCGTGCTTTCTGCCACCATAAAGATGGCTTACACTTCTTTTGAGGAACGTCTCTTTCTTGCTGCGGGAAGATTAGCGCCGGTGTTGGCGCGATTCATAGTGGCCGTCGCCTGGTGGTGCATGCTGGAAATTCCGGTTCTTCTGGTTTTAGAAAAGAGCGGCTTTATTCCATCGGCTGCTACTGTTTTGGCACCGCTTTTACTTCTTACGATAGGGCAAGTGCTTGTTCTATACGCATTAGGGCGCATAAAGGCAGATCCTGTCACGTTGATCCAAGCAGGCTGGCTGCTTTTTATGGTCGTTCTCATTTTAGGAGGAGTGCTTTATCCGACGACGCTTTTCCCGCACTGGCTCTGGAAGATCGCCGAGTGGTCACCCGTTTATCCCATCATGCGCGCCGTCACCGATGCGTTGCAGTCGGCCAGAGCACCAGCCTGCATGTGGCCGTCCATGTTGCGGCCGCTTGTCGCAGGGTTGCTGGCGGTGTTGATTGTTGAAAACGTACGGCGCTTTCGTGATCGCAGGCCGCGCGCAAAAGGCGGTGCGGTATGAAAAATCTTTTGACCATGATCCGCCTTAAGCTTCGGCTTCTTATCGCGCATCCCGGGGTGCTTCTGTTTTGTCTTGTGACGCCGGTGTTGCTCTCTCTCCTTGCTGGTTCGACGATTAAGACCAATGATTTTTCGCGCGTCAAAGGCGCCTACGCCGACTGCGCTAATAATGAAGCAAGCGCCCAGTTGATCGACGTGATGGTTTCGGAGATTTTAGACTGGGTTGAAGTCGATGAACGGGAAGGTCGGCGCATGATGATGCGCGACGAGATTGACGGCCTCGTCATCATTCCGGAAGAATATGGAGAAATGAAAGAAGGCGAAACATCCCGAGAGAATGCGTTGACATGTGATTTCATACCCGGTTCGAGGTCCTTTGCGGCCGACATGGTGCGTGAGCATTTCATGTTGGCGTCACTTGTGATTTCGATCAAGGATGCTTTGGTGGAAGACCTTATTTCGCAGGAAGCGGCTATTCATTCTCAGACAGATTATCAGACGATGATGCGCCGTTTGGAGAAATCGACAATAGAGGAACGAAAGGCCGGAAGGGATGTTCGCGTTGAGATGCACGACTATCCAAAAGAACAGTCCATGAGGCTGGTGCAAGTTCCGGATCTTGCCATTGACGTCATGTTTCTTTCTATTTTCGCGCTGCTCGGTCGCATGATGACGACTTCGCGCGCCACAACCGTCCGTATGGCAGCACTTCCGGGCGGCTTCCGACGCGATTACATCGCATCGATCATCACCTTGTTTATTGCAGGCTTAATAGAATTGTTCTTGTTGGCGGGTATTACCGGGCTCCTGATGTCTGAGGCGAAACGACCGCCGGACTATTTCCTCGTTATGATCGCGATGTACGTCCTGCTCCTCGCGCTCGGTCAGTTCTTTGCGTCCTTTGGTCGCGGCGACCGCTTTGTCCCCGCCTCTTTGCTCCTTTTCTGCTCCATGATGGCAGGCGGCTCTTTCATACGTCTGCCGAGTTTCTGGATTCGATACGTCGGACAATATACGCCTCAAGGATGGGCGCTCGCACAACTTGAAGGATTCAACACGCTGTTCTCTTTGCCGCTTATTCTCATCTTTTCGGCTGTTTTCTTTGTGTTGGCCTTTTTCATCCAAAGGCGCCGTGCGCGTGAGATATAATGAAACGCAATAGGAGCTGATTTGCGGTTGCGATAGAAAATGTGAGATCACGGCCGTAAAAGACAATCTTTTTGGAGGCAACAAGGATGACCGCGAAGAAAGAAATCGCTACTCAGGAGTGTTCGAAGGAAAAACAAGGACTGATCCACCTTTATTACGGCGACGGAAAAGGCAAGACAACAGCCAGCGTAGGTCTTGCGACGCGTGCCCGCGGACGTCAGTTTCGCGTGATCTTTGTGACATTTTTGAAACCGGGTACTTCCGGTGAACTTGACCCACTTCGCACAATAGGTGTAGAGGTTTTATCCGGTCAGCCTGTCAGAAAATTTGTCTTCCAGATGAGCGACGAGGAAAAAGAAGAGACACGCCGCAATGTCGAATCTTTATTTCAAGAAGCGGTGGACGCATGTCAACAGGGCGCAGATCTTGTTATCTTTGACGAGATTGTGGGTGTGATCGAGCTTAATATGTTGGATGAGAAAGACATTTTGCATTTTCTAGAGACGAAACCTCCGCATTTAGAAGTCGTTCTCACAGGAAGAAACCCGTCTCAAGCCCTCATCGACGTTGCCGATTACGCGTCGGAAATCACAATGCGGAAACATCCTTACGTGACATCAGGAATAATGGCAAGGAAGGGAATCGAGTTTTAGGAACCTTGCGCAGGCAAAAGCAGAGATTGAGCGAGTCCTTGAGATAGGTAGATCAGCAAGACAAATAGATTGTGCACCATCGTTGAGTGCAGGCAGAGACAGAGATTGTGTGAAAAAGCGCTCGGATAACTTCTTTTGCAAAAGAGAATGAGCATGTACCTCTTTTCCGGAAGTTAAGGTTGCAAGACAATGTAAAAATGAAGCCTCATAAGAGGTTGCTCGATGTAGAGGTGCGAGAACAGGAGCACCGTCAAGACTATAATCGGCAAAAGCATGCACTAATCTCTATCAAAAAAGCAAAAGAGAGAGAAAGATCGGGAGAGAAAAATGCGCGATCATTTTGACACGATTTTCATCATTGATACAGGCGGCGACACGGCGCGAAAAGTTACCCACGCCGTTCGCGATTGGAACATTTACAGCGAACGGATGACGGCGAAGCACTTCTTTGAAATAAGTGATTTCCCCGAGACACTTCGCGGAATGATTGTGACAGGAAAACCGGCATGCCAAGAGGACGGCGACTCCTCTCTCTCACAATCAAGTGAGCGAGGAGAGTGCTTAGCGAAAGACGTTAGAAAAGCAGGCGAAAGCGCATTAACGAAGGACGTTCATTCCGGCGCTACATCTGACGACGAATCCTTTGAATTCCTCAAAGAATCTATCGCCAAACACATCAACGTGCCGATCTTCACTGTTCGAGAACTCGATGACAAATCGCGTGACGCGCTGCATACATTTCTTATGGAAAAGTGTGACTGTAAACCCGGCTGGACGGTCGAAGCGTTCATCGAGCAGGCAGTCGCCAAAATACGGGAAAAAGCAGACGGGCAAAAAGTCGTTTGCGGACTTTCCGGCGGTGTAGACTCTTCGGTCGCCGCAATGCTCGTTCACAAGGCGATTGGCGAGCAGCTCACCTGCATCTTCGTCGATCACGGATTCATGCGAAAAGAAGAGCCCGCCATGATTCGCGACGTATTCGAACATCGGTTTCACATGCCTCTCGTCTTCGTTGATGCGAGAAAACGCTATCTTGAAGCGCTTCAAGGAGTCGTTGATCCCGAAAGGAAGCGCAAAATCATCGGCGAGTTGTTCATCAGAGTTTTTGAGGAAGAAGCAAAAAAACTTGGCGATGCGCCTTTTCTTGTGCAAGGTACGATTTATCCCGACGTCATTGAATCCGGCGACGGTGATGTAGTCGTCAAGAGCCACCATAACGTGGGAGGTCTTCCGAAAGATATGGGCTTCGAGGCGCTCATCGAGCCGCTCCGATATCTTTTCAAAGACGAAGTACGCATACTCGGTCGAGCCCTCGGCTTGCCCGCTGAATTGACAGAGCGACAACCCTTCCCCGGCCCCGGTCTCGCTATCCGCTGCATCGGAGAAATAACCGAAGAGAAACTCGAGTTGCTCCGTGACGCCGATTTCATTTTCCGCGAAGAAGTCGAAAAGCAAGGATATCCCAGCGACGCCTCCCAGTATTTTGCCGTCATGACCGGTCTTACCACCGTCGGCGTCAAAGACGGAGCTCGAACCTACGACTACACCATTGCGCTTCGCGCCGTTAAAACGGACGACTTCATGGTCGCCCGACCCGTCGAATTCCCCTGGACGTTCCTCCGCCATGTCACCGACAGGATCACCTCCGAAGTGCCGCGCATCAGCCGCATCGTCTACGAACTCACCGGCAAACCCCCCGCAACAATCGAATGGGAGTGACAGTAATGTATTTGCTATTGTCACTCCCACTTGATCAAGAGATATGTAACTTAAACATTTTTGTTTATTTGATGTGGTTCCGTTTATCTCTATTACACCAGTTATCCCTTTCCTTGTGGTCTAATGAAGAGACATTGGATAAAAATATCACTCGGAAAAGAATAATCCTCTGGCATGCAAAATTGCTGTCGTAAATTATTTAAAGAGTTCTGAATGCGAGCCCAACCTGTAAAGCATGAGTACAAGTACGTCATGAATATGTTCATAGACCAAAAGCCAGTTAGGCTCTATGTGACATTCTCTTGTTTCCTGATAATTTCCTGTCAGAGCATGATCTCTATACCGCGCTTCAAGGCGCTCTCCTTTTGCTAGTAAATCTATAACTTCGTAGAGCTTGTTCAAGTCTTTGCCTTGCTTTTTTGCAAGTTTAAGATCTTTCTTAAATTGATTGGTAAATTTTACTTCGTACTTCATTCTTCCAGTGCGTTCCTCAAGTCCTCAATACTTGAATATCCCTTGATAGCATCGTCATAGGCAATTCTTCTGCCTTCTTCGATAGCTGCTGCAGTAAGGCTATTGGGAGTATCCAGCTTCAAATCAAAAGGAATGCCATTTTCTCTAATGGTCGTCCTTAAAAACATGTTGACAGCCGTCGTCATATTAAGCCCCAACTCAGAAAAGATTGCTTCCGCTTGCTCCTTAACGTTTTTGTCAGTCCTGATATTTAAATTCGTTGTCGCCATAATCTTAACCTCCTTTTTGAACAAATTATACTCATAAATTCGTCATATGTCAACACGTTGTCATTATAATAGCTTTGTTTTTGTTGAATGCAAGGCAACAACTGATCAGAAGTCATATCAACTCCTGTTCTTTATAATATCGGAAAACGCCAAAGCAAAAAGGGCAGCCCGTCGGGAACAGGACATTGTAACTATATATTGCACGTGTGTTTTACAGAGCGGGCTATATCGAAAAGTGGGGACGTGGAATTCAGAAAATACGTGATGCATGCAAGGTGCATGACGCAGAAGAACCGGAATATATCGTCAGTGGCGGAGATATTATGGTCAAGTTCAAAGCACTCCAAAGCGGCAAACCGCCATCTTGGCGGTTTGGATGGCGGTTTGGAAATCACAATTACCTCAAAGGTGATTAAAACAATCAGAAACAACCCAAAAATAACTCAGAAAGAATTGGTTGCTGAGACAGCTATTCCATAGAGAACAATACAGCGAGTGATGAAAGAGCTACAGGAATATGGAAAAATAGAGCGTAAAGGTGGAAAACGTTACGGTTGTTGGGAAGTTGTTGATTCTGTTGAATAGAAATGCCATCTGAGGGTGTCTCAAAACACTTTATTAAGTGATTGAGGCACCCTCTTTCATGTTGAAAGCCATAAAACCAGCCAGCATCAACACTTAGCGGCTTCATGGTTTTTCATTTTTCGCCTATAAATTGCTTG
>JAAZKK010000094.1 GCA_012799825.1 Clostridiaceae bacterium
AGATATTTATAGCGATTTATAATATTTAACATATTTACATAAAGCATGTTACATGTGCACGGCACCGTTCCTCATTTTTTTGACACTGAAAAATCGTTTTAATAGATATTTATAGCGATTTATAATATTTAACATATTTACATAAAGCATGTTACATGTGCACGGCACCGTTCCTCAATGGAGCATTATATTTGACAAAACCATTCTGATATCTAGTTTTAATAAAACTACCACTTAAATTAAAAAGTTGAACACAAAGTACAACACTAAAATATCACTGATTTCTTGTTTTCCAATTCCAATTTCGTGCCATTTGCCAAACGCTTGCAAAGTCCAACTAATCGGAGCAGAAGAAGCTGTCACTAAGCCTGTTAACAGATTTGAGATTAAAAAATTTTCATCTCGTGTTTTTCAAAGAAACCTTTAACCACGCCATGCGGCACGGTTGAAAACGCACAAAAAAAAGAAGGACTGCTTAACCACAGAGAAAACAAAGAAGGCATAAAGTAGGCAAAGGAAAATTTTTTGTACTCTTTGTGGTTAGAATAGAGTGTGGAATTAATTCTTTAGTTTATTTCTAAATTGGAGAATTTAACCACATCACAAGCATTCTATATGGCGAGGACAAACTTTGCTAAAAAACACGAAAGAGGGGTTTTCGCTGTTGCATTTCTCTCCTAAACCTGTATATTGCTCTTTCTCAATTTTCTGATATAAATAATTTGTTGGATTAATTGAGAAAGCGAATCCGGTGCAATGAATCTCGTGAAAGTCGAGAACTGTTGCGCAACTGTGAGCGGCGAAATGCCGTAAGTCAGAGCTTGGGCCGGATTAATCAATAATCGTAAAGCAATAACGCGTTGCTTTGCACTGTGCGCATCACACAAAAAAGGAAGCATAGAAATGCTTGTAAAAAGAAAGAAATCCGCTTGCGGAAAAGTTGTAAACTACTGTCATTGTAGGCTTTTCACCCTTGTTGAGCTCCTCATTGTCATTTCCATCATCGCTCTCCTTGCCGCTCTGCTATTGCCAACTTTGGCGAAAGCTAGAGAACGTGGCAAACAAGCAAATTGCGTCAGTAATCTGAAGCAACTCGGATTGGGTTTAGAAATGTATTGTAACGATTACAAGGATTTTATGCCTTTGGGTTGCGAAGACATGTTTGGTAACAATAACAAACGCTGGTTTGGAACACGTCAAAATTACAACGACGCATTTGACCCAACGAAAGGATATTTAAGTCCTTATCTCGGCGACAAACAACGGGTAACTGCATGTCCATCAATGATCGCTCACCGCGATGAAGAGTGGAATAACAGTTTTGAAAAAGGCTGTGGCGGCTACGGCTATAACTACTGGTTTTTAGGGAGTCGTTGCTGGGATCAGGGGTATGGGGCGTTTACTACGGCTTCTAAACGTTCGGAGTTTAAGAGTCCCAGTTCAACTGTTGCTTTTTGTGACACCGGCTTTCTCAGTCAAAACCGGATCATTGAATATAGCATGATTGAATTGCCGGAATGGGCTTTTTCGCACCCTTTTTATGAGCCAGACGGCTGGGGCATGCGTCCTGACCCGACCATTCATTTTCGCCACAATAACCAGGCTAATGTCTTATGGCTTGACGGGCATGTTGATAGCCAGAAAATGTCGTTTACAGTGGATAAGTATCTTTCGCACGGCGCCGGGTCGCCAGCAGTATGGGATCTTGGGTGGTTCGGCCCAGACGATTTTACTTTGTTTGATCAAAAATAATTGGAGATATTTCTATGTATGTGAATAAAAAAGTTTTGTTGGTGGTTCTGTCATTCTTAGTGGGTGTTATGGTTTTCAATCTGTTTAGCCGTTCGGGTGACAGCGGAATCAAAAGCGTCACGAGTCGGAATGTCATAACAGAAAACCAGACGGTAATTTGTTTTCATTGTCGCAAAAAAATACCGCTTCAAGATTTTGAGGAGACTAGCGTCCCCAACATGATGTGTTGTCCGCAATGTGGCAAGCAAATACTAAAAACACTACTCGTTGGGCAAGTGGCGTTAAAAAAACGTTGAATTTGTGAGCCGTAACTCTATGTAATCTGGTCGTTGAATTCGCGCGCGCATGAGGTCTCGGGCGCGGCGGACAAGGTCTCGGGCGTGGTGGCCATCTCGAACTTGAATAGTAATAGTAATTAGGAAATCCCCAACTCCCATAACTACTATCCCTGACATAGATTACGTTGGTACTCTGAGGTTGGTTGATATCATCAATCGAAATTTGTCGCGTAGTTTGTGACGTCGGCGATGATGACGATGTCGAACCTGATGATTTATGGATATCGTCAATGAATTTATGGACCCGATTCACGATGTTCGCAGTATCTGAGATTATTACCGTGTTGCTACCCGGCGAATAAAGTAACTTTTCTCAAATGGGGTTCTCAAATGGGGTCAGATACTATAAATATTTGTTTATTACGTTGATATTCAATAAAGTATAATTATTTGAATCG
>JAAZKK010000056.1 GCA_012799825.1 Clostridiaceae bacterium
GTGTCTATCTGGCCGCCATGGGCCCTTCAGGTCTCGAAGCCTGTGCGACGCAATGCCATAGCAAAGCCGTCTATGCCAAGGATCAGCTGGTATCGATCAAAGGCATATCCCTTTGCTACGACGAGCCGTTCTTTCATGAATTTGTCACGACGTGTCCCGTTGATCCTGAAGTCCTTAATCGCCGGTTGGCAAAGGAGGGCATTCTCGGCGGACTTCCCGTCGACGAGGGTTTGCTCTGGTGTGTGACAGAAAAACAGAGTAAAGAAGAGATCGACAGGATGGTCGCGCTGACAAGGGAGGTGTGTGAATCGTGAAACTCATATTTGAACGTGGTTATAAAGGACGAGGAAGCGAACATTTGCCCTGTTGCGACGTGTCTGTATGTCAATTTCCCGAATCGATGATGAGGACTGAAAAGCCTGCCTTGCCGGAAGTTTCCGAGATTGAGCTCGTACGCCATTATACAGAGCTTGAAAAACAGACGTACGGTGTGAACGACGGATTTTATCCGCTGGGTTCCTGCACCATGAAGTACAATCCGCGGATCAACGAGGAGATGGCGTCGTTGCCCGGCTTTACAAACATACATCCATTACAGAGCCAAGATACGGTACAGGGCTGTATGGAAGTACTTTATAAGGCGGAAGAAACGTTGAATGAAATTACAGGCATGGATCGGTTTACGATGCAGCCTTCAGCCGGAGCGCACGGCGAATTTACCGGATTGCTTTTGATTCGAGCTTGGCATCTTCATCACGGAAATACGCAACGTACAAAAGTGATCGTGCCTGATTCGGCGCACGGCACCAACCCGGCGACGGTAACGATGGCAGGATACGAGACGGTCAACGTGCCGTCTACGAAAGACGGTCTGGTCGATCTTGACGCGCTCAGAGAAGCGGTCGGCGAGGACACGGCAGGTCTGATGCTGACGAATCCTAATACGCTCGGTCTTTTTGATCCGAACATCGGGGAAATTACGAAAATAATCCATGACGCGGGCGGTCTTTGCTATTACGACGGCGCCAATTTGAATGCCGTTATGGGGCAGGCGCGTCCGGGTGACATGGGATTTGACTGTGTACATCTTAATGTACACAAAACATTTTCTGCACCGCACGGCGGCGGCGGTCCGGGATCCGGACCGGTGGGCTGTAAGGCATTCTTGGCGCCATTCCTGCCCGGTCCTGTCGTGGAAAAAGAGGACGGCGCGTTTACATTTAAGACGCCGGAGTTCTCGTATGGTCGCGTCCGCGGTTTCCACGGCAATTTTCTCGTGCTAGTGAAGACACTGACCTATATCCTTTCATTGGGACGCGAGGGGATTCCGGAAGCTTCAGCCAATGCTGTACTCAATGCTAACTATCTCATGAACAGGATCGCGAAAGATTACGATATCGCCAGCGGTTCGCATTGCATGCACGAGTTCGTGATAACGCTTGAGAGACTGCAGAAAGAGACCGGTGTCTCGGCGCTCGATGTGGCCAAACGCTTGATCGATTACGGGATACATCCGCCGACGATGTACTTCCCTTTGAATGTGAAGGAAGCGCTCATGGTCGAGCCGGTGGAGACAGAACCGCTTGAAACACTTGATGAAGTGGCCGAGATCTTCAAACAAGTAATGGAGGAAGCAAAAGAGAATCCTGAGCTTCTGCACGGCGCTCCTCACAATGCGCCAATCGGAAGGCCGGACGAAGTGAATGCAGCAAGAAATCCGGTGTTGAGATACACGCCGTAACGCAAGAAAGAGGCTCAGATGATCGTTGACGGTATCGATCGTCCATCCAAATAAGCCTTAATGATGTTTTGACAACTTAATGACATTATTGCCAAGAAAGGTGTTTCTTTTTGTAGAAGCACCTTTCTTACAGAAGTGGAAGATGGCCTCAAGGTGATGGGAAGTGTATCCTAAAGAAGTGCCTGCATCGATGCCGTTGCCAAAGGAAATAAATATAGGATAATGACAGGTAAGAGCAGTTATGAAACAGGCAAGAAGAGCGTGATGAAGATGTTATACGCTCAATTCCCTTTATTGAGAATTATACGATGATCACTAAGTTATTCGCTTACACAAGCAAGGGGACACAAGTCTGGGATAATCAGGCTTTGGAATCGTTTTTTTTGAACGATGTTCGTGAAGGGGAGTGCATCCTCTATCTTTGGCAGAATCAGAATACGGTTGTCATCGGGCGAAACCAGAATGCCTGGAATGAATGCGCTGTCGAAGATTTAGAGCAGTCGGGCGGCGCGCTTGCTCGCCGCCTTTCCGGCGGGGGCGCCGTCTATCACGATTTGGGAAATCTTAATTTCACTTTTCTCGTGCATTCGCAAGATTACGATGTCAAGAAACAATCAAGCGTGATATTGGAAGCTGTGTGCGCACTTGGCATTAATGCAAAGATGTCGGGTCGCAACGATCTTACCGTCGAAGGAAGGAAATTTTCCGGCCATGCCTATTACCGAAAAGGAGATCGCTCTTTCCATCACGGCACAATCATGATCGAGATCGACACGACGAGGCTGTCTTCGTTTCTTACGGTATCGAAGCCTAAATTGGAGAAAAACAGTGTCCCGTCGGTACAATCGAGGGTCATCAATTTGCGTGATTTGAGACCCGATCTCACGGTCAAGTGTGTGGAAGAGCAGTTGATTTCAAGTTTTAGTGATGTCTATGGTCTTCCAACGGATATATTCCCTGATGCGCGATTGAATCGCAGCGTGATTGATGAAGAACGGAGAAAATTTTCCGATTGGGATTGGCGCTATGGTTCAAGAGCCGATTTCCCCGAGAAATCCGTCGGCAGATTTCATTGGGGCATGGTCGAGATCGGTTATCATGTACAACAAGGCATGTTGAAGAACGTTGTTCTTTATTCCGACGGCATGGAAGCGGAACTGTTGTCGGAGATTCCTATACGACTTGAAGGATGTCGCTACACGCCGCAGGCGATTTTGGAGCGCCTCATGACGATCGAGACAATGACGAGTCTTGAAAGAACAATTTTGCAGGATATCGGATCGCTGTTTTAATGATTGATAAGAGAAGGAAGGAACGCTATGAACACTTCATATGACGTTATTGTGATAGGCGGCGGCATCGGCGGTTATACATGCGCGGCGAAGCTTGCCTCTTTGGGGAAAAAGACGGTGCTCGTGGAGCGCGATCAATTGGGTGGAACGTGCCTGAATCGGGGCTGCATTCCGACTAAAACGCTGCTTCATGCGGCATCACTTCTGACGGACATTGAAAGAGCGGCGTTTTTCGGTCTGTCGGAAACGGTTTCCTCGGTCGATTTTCCTGCGCTGAAAGCGCGCAAAGAAGAGGTCGTGTTAACGCTACGCCAGGGCGTTGAGCGCATGCTCAAGTCTGCGAAGGTTGATATCATCGAGGGCAATGCCTTCGTGCATGCTCCGGGAACTGTCGATGTGACAATGAAAACTGGTGAGGCGGTGCGCCTTACGGCAGAAGATATCGTCGTTGCCGTCGGCTCTTCTCCCGGCAAGCCGCCCATTCCCGGCCTTGATTTTCCCGGCGTATGGACAAGCGACGATATCCTCGAACAAGTTCCTTCGTTAGATTCTCTCATTATCATTGGCGGCGGCGTGATCGGCATGGAGTTCGCCTCGTTTTATGCGTCGATCGGAACAAACGTGACCGTACTTGAGGCGTTGCCTTCGATCCTGCCCAATATGGATCGCGAACTCGGGCGTAGCCTTTCGACCCTCATGAAAAAACGTGGAGCTGCAGTAAATGCCGGTGCTTTGGTGAGAGAAGTTGTGGAATCGAGCGACGGATTGACCGTAGTATACGAAGTTAAAGGGAGAACAGAAGAGGCCAAAGGAGAGGCTGTGCTGGTTTCCACCGGCCGATATGTCCGTTTAGATAACGTCCTTGCGCCTGCCTTACTGCCACAACTTGACAAGGGAAGAGCTGTGACGGATCGTACAATGTGTACCGATATTCCGCATATTTACGTTATCGGCGATGCAGCGGCTGGTAGCCCGCAGCTCGCGCATACAGCCTCCTCGCAGGGGCTCGTTGCCGCGGCGGCTATCGCAGGTGTCCCTTGTGATATCGATATATCACTCGTTCCGTCGTGCGTGTATACGGATCCTGAAATCGCTTGTGTCGGATTGACAGAAGCGGAAGCGAAAGATGCCGGTATGCGTGTGGTCACCGGCAAATGTTTGACGTCGGCAAGCGGTAAATCGTTGATCAGCGGACAAGAACGCGGTTTTGTGAAACTCGTTGCCGACGAAAACGGCGTTCTTTTAGGCGGACAGCTCATGTGCGCACGTGCGACCGACATGATAGGTGAGATCGTTGCCGCGATATCGGCGGGGATGACCGTTAAAGAGTTGGCTTCTTTCGTCCGTCCGCATCCGACCTTTGAGGAAAGCATCGGTGAGGCGGCGAGCATCACCGCCGAAAAGGTCGCTCAGTTGCAAGAGAAATAATCTTCGCATTAAGACATCCAAGCTGCGGATATTTTCCTTGTGACAGATTCTTTACGGATTGCGGATTCTTTCCTGACGGCAGTTGCTTTCCTATGTGGTGAAAAGAAGTCTTATTCAAATTGCGATTTTTAGAGAGAGCGAAGATGCGATCACTTTTAAATGGTGTATTACCTTGCTGTAAAAGGCTGACTTTGTCTCATCGGAACAGTTGATGGTACTTCGGAAAAGCGGAAGAAAAGGAATGACATGGCTGAACTGGTGCTTTTTTCCACTCTGGCTTTGTTCATCGGCATTGTTTTAGATGTCATTTTGGGAGATCCAAAGGGTTGGCCTCATCTTGTCAAAGGGTTTGCCAAGGTGATTGAATACATAGAGAAGAAACTGTACCCCATGACAAACAAACTACTGGCGGGCAAGCTGCTGGTGGTGTTTGTTCTTTTCATATGCGGGGGTGTTCCTGCCCTGATTATGGCTGTTTCTTGGCACATCTCGCCTTGGTTTTTCCTTGCGCTGGAAAGTTTGCTGTGCTGGCAACTGCTGGCCGTAAGAAGCTTGCGGGATGAAAGTCTCCCGGTGTATGAAGCGCTTATCAGGCAGGATATAGATGAGGCGAGGACAGCGTTGTCATGGATTGTGGGAAGGGACACCGCGGCTCTGGACGATGCGGGCATCGCACGGGCAGCCGTGGAAACCGTAGCTGAAAACACAGCTGACGGGGTGGCTGCGCCGTTAATGTATATCGTTCTGGGAGGCGCTGCTTTGGGTTGTGTGTACAAGGCCGTTAACACAATGGACTCCATGGTGGGCTATCGTAACCGGCGCTACGAACAATTTGGCCGCTTCGCCGCTCGACTGGACGATGTGTTGAACTATATTCCCTCTCGCATATGCGCGCTGCTAATGATACTCTCCAGCGCTATATGTGGTTTATCTTTTCGAAATGCATGGCGTATCTGGCGCAGGGACAGGCGCAACCATGCCAGTCCTAATGCCGCCCAGACCGAATCGGTGTTGGCGGGAGCTTTGGGAGTTCAGTTGGCCGGCGATGCGTGGTATTTTGGCAAATTACATCGAAAACCCACCATCGGGGATGCGACGAGGCCTATTGAGCCCCGGGACATCCAACGAGCCCACCGCGTATTGCTGATAACCAGTTTGTTGTTGTTTTTTCTGTCGTTTATTCTAAGAGGTGCACTCTATGCAGCGCTATGACCACGATGGGGACATCTACGAATGCAGTCGGAGTGTTCCGGATTTCTCTACCTGTGAGGATCACTCTCTGTCGTGTCTTTTTCATGTTTCCAAATCCGATGAATTTTTCCTACTGCGAGGAGTTCCGTATGCAACGCTATGACCACGGTGGGGACATTTATGCCCACAGTCAGCCTGTTCTGGATTTTTCTTCTAACATCAATCCGTTGGGTTATCCGCCGGGCTTAAAGGACGCCCTCGTTCAGAATCTGGAAAACTTTCAGCGCTATCCCGATGCACATTGCCGGAAACTGAAACAAGCCATCGCTGCACATCATGGTATTGCTGCAAATCAGGTGCTATGCGGTAATGGAGCTTCTGATTTAATCTATCGAATCTGCGCCCACTTTAGATCGTCCAAAGCCTTGGTTGTTGCTCCCACATTTTCTGAGTATGAACGCGGAGTGTACGCTTATGGCGGTCACGTCACAGAGCACTTGCTGAAAGAGAATAATCATTTCGATGTGGACGATACTATCCTAAACGCCATCACACCAGATATACGTGTTGTTTTTCTTTGCAGTCCAAACAACCCGACGGGCAGGCTGGTTTCAGTTGACTTGTTACAGAAGATTGCCGGACATTGTCAAGAATCGGGAGCTTACTTGGTGTTGGACGAATGTTTTCTTGATTTCACTTTCGGCAAGTCCATGATTTCCTCCATGAACAAGTATCCTAACTTGCTGATCTTAAGGGCTTTTACCAAAATGTATGCCATGGCAGGTTTGCGCTTGGGTTATTTGCTGTCTGCTAATCAGGATCTATTAGATTCCATTGCGGATTTTGGCGCTACTTGGAGCGTCTCGGGTCCAGCCAAAGTAGCGGGCTTGGCCTCGTTAAAAGCTTATGATTGGACGAAAACAACGCGCAATTACATTGAAAAAGAGCGTGCATTTATGCACAATGAATTGCAAGCCTTGGGGCTCAAGGTGTTTCCTGGAGAGGCCAACTATCTATTACTCAAAAGCGAGCAGCCGCTGTTTCGACTACTGCTTGAAAAAGGCATCTTGGTTCGTGATTGCGGCAATTATACTGGACTTTCCAGCCGTTTCATTCGCATCGGTATTCAGACGAGGGAGAACAACCTTAAGCTGCTTGCTGCTTTAAAGGAAGTGCTTTATGGCTAAAACCATTATGATTCAGGGCACCATGTCTTCTGTCGGAAAAAGCCTGCTGTGCACGGGATTGTGCAGGGTATTTTGGCAGGACGGCTACCGTGTAGCGCCTTTCAAGAGTCAGAACATGTCTTCTTTTTGTCTTGCCACACCGGAGGGGCTGTTTATGAGCCAGGCGCAAGTGATACAAGCTGAGGCCGCCGGCATCAAGCCCGATGTACGTATGAATCCTATCTTGTTAATGCCTAAAAGTGACATGGGTTCAGAGGTGATTGTCAATGGTGTTTCCAGAGGCCATATGAAAGCGGTTGACTATTTTCAATATAAAAATAGCCTCATTCAGGACATCTTGCGTGCTTTCCACTCTCTATCTTCTGAGTTTGACATCGTTGTTATTGAAGGTGCCGGCAGTCCTGCTGAAATAAACTTAAAGCAAAACGACATTGTCAACGTGGGCTTGGCCCGTATGTGTGAAGCGCCGGTGCTGCTGGTAGGGGATATCGACCGAGGCGGTGTATTCGCCCAGCTGTACGGTACGATCGCCTTGTTGGAAGAAGATGAGAAAACCATGATTAAAGGCATGATCATCAATAAGTTTCGCGGAGATATCAATCTTTTAATACCCGGTCTACACATGATTGAAGAAATCACAAATAAACCTGTTCTTGGCGTGCTGCCGATGCTGGATATCAATCTGCCGGAGGAGGACAGCCTATCCATGGGCATGCATTCTTTTTCGCAAAACCGTCAAGGAAAAGCATCAGATACACAAAGGCAAAGAGAGGCACAATACGACAACCTTGCCAAGGCAATAAGAGAGAACGTGAACCTTGAGGAAATCTATTCCATCCTAGACGCAGGTCTATAAATATGTGGCTTGCATCATCTCATCCGATATATCGTCAGTCCGTCGTATTCACGGATCAGCTCCACCATCTGTTCCATGGGGTCGGAGTCCTTGAATTTTTCCTGTGCTTCAAGTTCGGTGTAGTCTATCAAATCATGGTGCAGTCGGATGCGTTCCCGCATGACGTTGTCGTTCTTCTTTCTGCCGTCGTCAAGCATTATTGCGCCTACATGCAGGGTTCCGTAATCCCAACCCATGGCTCGTTTTTCAGTGCACCAGCGCTCATGCTCTGCCATTGCGATCTTCGTCAGATCATCCTCATGACCAGGCTCTTCTATGAGTGTTTTGAAGTCCGTAACCGGCTCATAGTCCACAGGACGGTCTGTGTAAAAACAGCCGATCGATTCAAGCTGTGCGGCAAATCCCTTGGCTTGCGCAATATTGGAAAGCTTGTACTCTAAAGACAGATTATCCTCAAAGGCTTTTTTCATCTCATCTTCTGTTTTGGCACCGACGTAGCGACCGTTGAGAGCCAGCGCGAAATCATAGAGATTGAGATAGTTGCTGTCAGAAAGATACAACCCCGTCCTTTTCTGCTTTTCCTCTATGCAAACATCAATGATATGGCCGGGATCGGGCAGCTTTACATTTGGCTCAAAGGACGGAACGACGTCTTTTACAGCTATGATCTCGTCGATATCGTCTACAAATTTACTGCGGTCTTTCCGTACGGCGCCTGACTTTTTGGTGTAGCCGTCGTACAGCATGTCGCGATAGGATTTTGCCGATAAGACTTTGCTCTTATAAGTTTTATCGTAGTAATAAATAAAGCGAATCCCGCCTTCAGTTGAAAAATCCATATCGAAATCGAAAGAAAAGATACCGCTCCGGCTGTTCTGGCCGTAGGAGGCTCTGTCCCAGCATTGCAACTCGTCGCAGAGCATGAGCAGGTAGGCAAGAGGCTGTCCGTCGGAAAGGCGCAGCGGCTCTTTGGTGTGAAGGAAAGAGCGCATGGTGAATTTGAACAGGCTGTTATGCAGGATAATGGCGCATAAGGCGTCCAGCACAGCCAGAGGGAATTGCTCATAACACTCGATGTTCTTATGTCTAGTAAGATAGGTCTTAGCCAGCATCAACCCGCTGAAATAGGCGTGATCCATGTATAGATAGTCTTTCTCAGCCGGATTCTCATGGACGGCTCGGTCTCGGAGCGTTTTGCGAAGGGTGTACTCAGCGTAATACGGTTCGATCTCCGTGCGCCTGAGGTAGCTTTCACTCAGCCGCTCGATGATGGCCTTGGCATACAAGTCGTTCAGGTCGCCCAGCCGCGACACGGTGAACTCGTCCATGTTGCGGTAGGATACATAGGGCGCAAAGCCGTAATCATCGTTGTTGCTCTTGTCCAGTTTGCAGACATAAGCTTTCATCTGCTGGTGAGCAATCTCAAAAGGATAGCCGATGTCGTGGAACAGCGAGGCCAGTCCCCAGTATTCGAGGAAGTGGCAAGCGGCCTCTTTGCCGTCCTTCAGCCCGTACTTTTTGTTATACGCATAACGGACAGCGAATATATTTTTGTATATGGCAAGGCCGATGAGGAAGACATAAACAGAGTGGGAATAGTGATCTCTGTGCTTCATCAATAGGGAACTGGCGTTTGCCTCGTGCTCCGACAGCATTTCCAGAAGCAGTCCGGTCGAATCATAACCTGCGCCAAAGGGCTTAAAAATCTCACAGTAGCAGTAGTAGATATCAAAGGCGTCCTCGCGGGAACCGGAAGAAAGAAAGCGGCCTATGGCAGACTCAAAGCTCAGGCGGTCAAGATCTTTTTCCATGTTGTAAGGTATCTGACCCTTCCCGGCGCTCCGCCCGTCCGAGTCGGACATCTCGATGCGCGCCGGCGAGTCGGTATCAAATTTCAAGTCCTCGCAGCAGTCACGGATAAAGGACAGCGCTTCGTGTCCGTAACTGCGTTTAGCCGGAGGAAGTTCCGGAATTCGTACCGACTTATCGATACCATAGGTTAGGCTGTTAAACTCACGGATTTTCAGCAATGCGTTATAACCCATAATTAACCTCCTCTCTGTTCAGGCTTCACAAATCTGTCTTTTTGATATACTGCATGATATCGCATTTATTAACGAAATTATTTATTTCCAGAATATTATCAAGTCTAAAACTTGATGAAAAATCAACAGTACCTGGATTAATCCTCATAAAACAGTTCTAAGCTTGTACAAGAATTCAATAAAATTATTCCGTCAAAAAATAGCTCCGTTTTTCGCTTGCGCTAAGCGTCCTGCCATCCAGCCAATACTGCATCCGCGACACGACATTTTCCAAACTGTCACAACGGCGCAGGTGAAAATCACTGCCGTCAATATCTTCTGTTATTCTGAGAGTATATTCTACCTCAATCACATAGAGCAGGGAATACGGTAAGTTTCGATCTGCTGATGTATCGCTTTTGCCACGGTGATGTCCAAATCATTGTGGCGATAACTTATAAACGCATCGTACTTGTATTCCATGATGGCTTTCCTCTACAATAATCGGATTTTCGGGCTTGAAGGAAAAGTTATTTATTTTTCAGTTTTTCTATTCTTCTTGCGAACCACCAGAATTGCCAGACCAAGATAGCTTACGCATAGGATGGAAGTCCACAGCTCAACATTAGTTTTTTCTCCGGTTACGGGAATGGAAACCGATGCTTCCAAAATCATAAAGGTGCCTGTAGTTTCTCCATCGGTGTATAGAATAGTGATAGTATGTTCGCCGGAGTCCAGTTGTTCCAGAAAGGATTCCTTCAAGGTGATTATGGTGCTGCCGGAAGCGGCTTCATAATACTTAGCATCCACTTCCTGGCCATCCACTTTTATTCCTACAAACTTGTCGTAAGGCCCGTCAGCAGTGAACGAAAAGTCTAAATTGCTTTGCTTGGTCCACATGCCGTTGTTGCCATGAACAATGTCATAGGCGGTTATATCGGGTTGGATGGTCAGGTTGGCGGGAGTACCGTATGAAATCTCATAGTTGTCCGTCACATCTAAATCGTCTGTGAAAATCGTGGCATTGTCGGCGGTGACGGTTCCATCCGTCGTGACCTCGTTGGTGCTGGGGGTCAGGATGACGGTGGCTCTGTGCCCCTCTACTAAACCGGAGACCGTAAATTCAGTTTGGGAGATCGTGTCTCCATAAATAATGGTCTGTTCCTTTGGGTTGATTGTTACAGGACGTGCTGATATGGTCAGTTTGGCGGGAGTATCGTATGAAATCTCATAGCTGGCCGTCACATCCAAATCGTTTGCGAAAATCCTGGCATCGTCGGCAGTGACAGTTCCATCCGTCGTGACCTCGTTGGTGCTGGGGGTCAGGATGACGGTGGCTCTGTGCCCTTCTGCTAAACCGGAGACCGTATATTCTGTTTGTGAGATTGTGTTTCCATAAATAATGGTCTGTTCCTTTGGGCTGATGGTTACAGGACGTGATGATATGGTCAGTTTGGCGGGAGTACCGTATGAAATCTCATAGTTGGCCGTTACATCCAAATCGTTTGCAAAAATCCTGGCATCGCCGGCAGTGATGGTACCATCCGTCGTGATCTCATTAGTACTTGGGGTCAGGGTGACAGTGGTTCTGTGCCTTTCTGATAGCCCGGAAGCCGTAAATTCTGTTTGAGAGATCGTGTTACCATAATAAATTGTCTGGTCATTTGGGCTGATGGTTACAGAACGTGATGATATTGTCAACGTTGCGTTGATAGGAGCGATTTGGGTGCAGCCATCGACCATGGTAAAGGATGCAGTGACGGTATAGTTGCCCACATTGGCGGGGGCAGTTTCTGACTTGGTGTAAACCGTATCACCCTTGCCCTCGTACTCGTA